>CANRAC010000005.1 GCA_947628495.1 uncultured Bacilli bacterium | reverse complement strand
CTTTTTAATGGAAATCTTTATAATGAACAAAATACGCGTAGTTCGAGAAGATAAGAAATTTCTAAATACAGGGAAAGGATTATTAATGAATTATATTTATAGCATTAAAGGTAAAATTAACTATATTATAAATTTAAAATTCGAGTTAGTTTCTGTTTTACAAGCAATTGGTATCCCCAAGGCGGAATGGCTTTATAAAGATACAGACTATTTTAATATGCTAGCTCAAGAAATTGATTTAACAAACAAGGAAGTAAATAAACTCATAGAATACTTAAAAAATCATTTATACTTTTCTGCATTAGCGGAAATAATGAATTCTGTAAATGATAATGAATATGATTTACAATATTTGACTAAAGAATGTAACAAAGATATAGGAACTTTAAAAATAGCAATTGATTTAATGGAAAATTTTTTTAATACTTTAAATATGCCATATTTATATGCAAAATACCAGAATTTTTATTTAAAGAATTTAGGTAAAATATGTGAGTATTATGACAAGTTTAATCTAAATAAAATATGCGATTTTTATAATAATTATGAAAACACTCTTAATTTCAATGTTAGTTTTATATCAGGAAATTTTGGAACAAGGTACAAAAACAATTTATTTTGTACCATTAAATTTCCAATGGAAAAATTAAATTGTATTTTAAAAAAAGAAAAAATTAGTTTTATTTTTCATGAATTCTCGCATCCCTTTGTAAAAAAAATAATCGATAGATATTCAAATCAATTAAATTTTGTTAATAAACATGAAGACTTAGTATATAATGATAAATTATATCAATATCACACACCTCTTGGTTTATTCGAAGAAGTTATTGTTAGGAGCAATGAATGTTATTTGGCTGTAGATGATTTGGGATTAGAGAAGCTGCAGACATATATAAATAAACAAAAAAAATTAAATATATTTTACTTTCAAGATTTAGTGAACTTATTGTTTCAAAAATATTCGTTATATAATAATTATGAAATATTTTTTCTAAAAGAGATAATACCATTTTATCAACAAATTGTTTCTAATGATATAAAGTAGTAGTTTTAATTCAAATATGATAAAACTTAGGAGATAGTTATGATTCAGGAAATTAATAATAATTTAATAAAAGCTAGTGACTTAATAAATAATAAGAAATTTGACGAAGCTGAAAACGTATTAAAAGAATATATTCAGAAAGTGCAACCATTAATAAAAAAATCAAAAGACGAAATTAGTCTTTGTTTTAATAATGTGGCTGAATTTTACCTATATACCCAATTACATAAACCGGTTAAAAATGTGGCATGGGTTAGTTATAAAATAGACGTTGCTTATCAGTGGCTTGCTTATATAGCTAATGAAAACAAAGAATATAAAAAAGCATTAGCTTATGCGGAAAAGGGATTAAGTTATAATCCTATGAATACTGATTTAATTTTTGAAGAGTGTGAAACATATAAGTTCCAAAAAGACTGGCCCAAATTATATGCTACGACTAAAAAAGTTTATCCTTTAATAATTACAGCTCGGGATGTTGCTAAATACTATCGAGCTTTAGGATATTACTATATTGAACAAGGAATTTTTGAAGTGGCATATGCTTTATATATGTTTAGCTTAGAATATGAAGAAAGTAATAATGCTAAAAGTGAACTTAATTTTATTCGGCAAACTATTAATAATCATTCTTTTAAAATGACTTTACCCGATGCTATTAATATCTTTTTAAAAAACAATATCAATATCGGCGCGCCGAAAAAGAATATTGATTTATTAAAACAGTTACTGCATGAGGAAAATTTAGTACAAAATAATATAGATGTGAAGTATGATATTGAAGAAGACATTTTTGCTTTAACTAAAGATGATACGTACCTACATAGCTTTTGGGTAAATATCGATGAGGGCAAAAAAGATATTACGGAAGATATAACTCTTAAAATAGTTAATAATCATAAACTACTAGAAGAGTTTCCTAATAAAAAGGAACCACGCCGAATAGAATATGTGTTAGAAGATAAAAATAATACTTATAAAGGATATACAATTATTGATTCTAAAGATTTAGTTGTAGAAGAAGAGATGGCTAAAAATAGTCCATACATAGTAAAAGTATACGGTGTATTTTTGTCACAAAAAGTGGAAAATAGCTTTATTGAATTTAAAATAGCAAGTAAAGATTAGAAAATTAGCACTCTATTATTGACAAGTGCTAATTTTTAGTATTATAATTTAATTAGCAAATGCATTAAATGAGTGCTAGGAGGATTATATGAAAAAAGAATTTAAAGCTGAATCAAAAAGATTAATGGAGTTAATGATTAATTCAATCTATACTAATAAAGAAATATTTTTAAGAGAAGTCATTTCTAATGCATCTGATGCGATTGATAAATTACATTATAAATCATTAACAGATCGAAAAATTAAGGTTAAAAAAGATGACTTTGCTATTTTCATCAATATTGATAAAGAAAATAGAACTTTAACAATATCTGATAATGGTATTGGTATGACCAAAGAAGAACTTGAAACAAATTTGGGAACGATTGCTAAAAGTGGATCTTTTGATTTTAAAAATGATAATAAGAAAAAAGAAAATATTGATATAATTGGCCAATTTGGAGTAGGATTTTACTCAGCTTTTATGGTAGCATCCAAAGTTGAAGTAATTTCAAAAGCATTTGGTAGTGAAGAAGCTTATAGCTGGGTATCATCTGGGATTGATGGTTATAGTATAAAAAAATGCACTAAAGAAAATTATGGAACGGATATTATTTTAACAATTAAAGATGATGATAAAGAATATGATAAATATTTAGAAGAATATAATATCAAAAGTCTAATTAAAAAATATTCTGATTACATTACATATCCTATTAAGATGGAAGTTACTAAAACTAAAGAAAAAGAAGGTCAAGAAAATGAATTTGAAGAATATAAAGAAATTGAAGTTATTAATAGTTTAGTACCTTTGTGGAAAAGAAATAAAAAAGATATTAAACAAGAAGACTATGATACTTTCTATTCTGATAAATTTTTTGATTATGAAAAACCTCTTACTCAAATTCATACGGCTGCCGAAGGAACAATTGAATATAATTCATTAATTTATATTCCTTCCCATGCTGCCTACGATTATTATTCAAAAGATTATGAAAAAGGATTACAATTATACTCTAATGGCGTGTTAATTATGGAAAAATGTGCGGATTTAGTACCTGATTATTTCAGCTTTGTTAAAGGAGTTGTGGATTCTCCAGATTTATCATTGAATATTTCGCGAGAAACTTTGCAACAAAATCGTGTCTTAAAAACGATTGCTACAAATATTGAAAAACGCATTAAATCAGAGTTGTTGGAAATGCAGGCTAAAAAAGAAGTCGATTATTTAAAATTTTGGGAAGCATTTGGAATGCAAATAAAAGTGGGAGTTTATAATGATTTCGGAATGAATAAAGATAAATTGCAAGATTTATTAATGTTTTATTCATCAAAAGAAGAAAAATTAATTACTTTAGCAGACTATGTAAAACGTAATAAAGATTATAAAGATATATATTATGCTTGTGGAAATACAACGGAGCAAATTGCCATGTTACCGCAAGTTGAAGCTGTAGTAGCTAAAGGTAAGGAAGTATTATATTGCACCGATTATGTCGATGAGTTTGTTTTAAAAACTTTAATGAAATATGAAGATAAAGACTTTAGAAATGTTTGTTCTGATAATATAGATTTAGATAGCGAAGAAGAAAAAGAAGCTTTGAAGAAATTAAATGAAAAATCTAAGGAAATGTTAGATTTAATTAAGGATACCATTGCCGTGAAAGAAGTAAAGTTTACTAATAAATTAAAGAATCATCCTGTATGTTTAACATCAGTTGGCGAAATATCGGTCGAAATGGAAAAAGTAATGAATGCTATGCCAACTCAAGAGAATATTAATGCGGAAAAGATATTAGAAATAAATGAAAACCATCCTATAGCCAAAAAGATTCAAGATTTATATAAGAAAGATAAAGAACAATTGAAGGATTATAGTAAAGTTTTATATGCACAGGCAAGATTAATAGAAGGACTTCCTATTGAAAATCCGACTGAAATTACAAATTTAATTTGTGAAATGATTGCCAAATAAAGTTACAGAAATGTAGCTTTTTTTAGTGCTTGTTATAATTCAAAGAAAATTTTAAATAAATTGCTAAAGAAAATTGATTAATTATGTTTTATAATATTGTTGGTGATATACATGAATAATTTTAAACATAAAAAAAGCTTGGGACAAAACTTTTTAAAAGATGAAACAATTCTTAACAATATAGTAAATGCAGTTGATTTAAAAGAAAATGATTTAGTCATAGAAATTGGCCCAGGACAAGGAGCTTTAACTAAGAAAATCCAAGATAAAAAAGTTAATTTAATTTGTTATGAAATAGATGAAAGAACTAAACCATATTTAGAAAAAATTAAAGAAAGTAAAACTAATATAATTTATGAAGATATTTTACAAGTTGATATTACAGAAGATATTCAAACTTATAAATATGAAAATCTATATGTAATTGCTAATTTACCATATTATATTACAACGCCGATTATAAAAAAAATTATTGATTCTAACTTAAATGTTGAAGCAATGCTTTTAATGGTCCAAAAAGAAGTAGCCGAGCGTTTTTGTGCGAAACCATGCTCTAAAAATTATGGATCTTTAACGATTTATTTAAATTACTTTTATGAAATTGAAAAAATTTTTGATGTACCTAGAGCAAGTTTTAATCCAGTACCTAATGTGGATAGTGCTGTAGTAAAATTTCAAAGAAGAGAACATAAATTTAATGTTTTAAATGAAGATAAATTTTTTGACTTAGTTAAAGACGCTTTTCGTCAGAAAAGAAAAAATTTAAAAAATAATTTAGGAAATTATGATTTAAATAAAATTGGTGATATTTTAAGTAATTATAATTTATCTTTAACTAATAGAGCTGAAGAAATTCCAATTGAAGTTTTTATTGCCATTGCTAATAAGTTATAATAGCATTTAAGGATTGTCATATTTAACTTTTTTTGTCATAATTAAATTAGATGGGTAGGATTAACTATGCGTAATATATTAAATAAAAGTGCTTTTATTTTTTTACTTATTTTAATTATAACCATGAATGTTGGTACAGCTTTTATTTCTATGGAATATATTCATTATTTAGAATTTTCCAAAATAATATTTGTATTTGGTATTATCGCTTTTAACTTCTATATATTTTATAAGGTATATCATAATGATAAATTGCACTTAAAAGATATTTTTATTATTATTTTATTAATATTAGGAATTATTTCGTATCTTTTTGCCTATGACAAAAGTATTGCTTTAAATGGAACGATGGGAAGATACGAAGGATTAAGAACTTTATTTAGTTATTATAGTTTTTTCTTAGTGGCATCTACTATAGATAAAAAACATCAACAGCAATTAATGTACGTTCTTATTGGCTTTGGTATATTACAAATTTTAATTGGTACAATTCAATTTTTGCAAATAGAGAATATACTTGGTTATGATCGCAGTAACAACTTTAGCACGTCATATAGATTTGCTAGCGGGACATTTGGTAATCCTAATTTTTATTCAATATTTATCTTACTTTTATTTATGTATATATGGTCAATGTTAATTAATTCTCCGAAACATAAAAGTGTAAATTTAATTTTATTCTTAATAGTTGGTTATGGATTATTTATAGGTAATACTTTGGGATGCATTCTAACCTCAATAATTGTTTTAATTATTTCTGGTTTAACTAAAATTAATAAAACTAATTATAAAAAAGCAGGTATAATTGGGGGATGTATTTTAATTGTAATTAGTGCGTTATTTTTAGGTTTAAAACATTTAAATAACCCAAATATAAATAATATATTTCGCAGAAATATCGGCGAAATAACGCGTATTTTTGAGAATGGCTTAAATGATTCTTCGGGGAATTATCGTATTTATATTTGGAAAGAAAGTTTAAAAAAAGTTCCCAAATATTATAAAACGGGGATAGGTATTGATAATTTTAGCAACATAAATAATGGGACTTATTTGTGTTCACCAAAAGAGTGTTTTGATAAAGCTCATAACGAATATTTACAAATATTATTAACGGAAGGAATATTTACTTTAATAGTATATTTGATTTTTGTAGGTTATGTTATTTATAACCATATAAAAAAGAAAGATAAAGATGCTCACAATACTGGTTTAATATATGCAGCAAGTGCCTACTTAATTCAGGCATTTGTGAATATAAGCGTTATTCAGGTGGCGCCGGTATTCTATATTTTTATGGGATTTATAATGAGTGAATCGAAAGGAGCAAAACAATGAGAGTAGTATTTATTGCTTCTAAAACATCTTCACTTTTGAATTTTCGTGGACAGTTAATGAAGGATATTATGGCCAAAGGGCATAATGTTATTGCGATTGGATCGGATAACAAATGCGCAGGGGAATTAAAAACAATGGGAGTAGAATTAATAACTGTGCAACTTAATAGAACTTCTATATCGCCAATGAATAATTTTTTATATTTGTGGAAGTTAAGGAAAATTTTAAAATCGATAAAACCGGATAAAGTTTTTTCTTACACTATTAAACCGGTTATTTTTGGTTCAATTGCTGCCCATGCCGCAGGTGTTACGGAAATATATTCTTTAGTATGTGGATTGGGGCAAGTATATTCTGTTAATAATTTTAAAACAAAAATTGTGAGAAGTATTTGTAATAAAGCATATAAGCTGGCTTTTAAATATAATCAAAAAGTTATATTTCAAAATCAAGATGACATAAATGAGTTTGTACAAAAGCATTTAATAGAGAAAAATAAGACGGCTTTGGTAGATGGATCAGGTGTAGATTTGCACATCTTTAAGAAAAATAAATTACCGTATAATCATTCTTTTATTATGGTTTCCCGTATTATTAAGGAAAAAGGGGTAATAGAATATTTAGAAGCTGCAAAGATTGTTAAAGCTAAATATCCAAATTGCTCATTCACTTTCATTGGGGCTTTTGATGAAAGTTATGAAAAAGATTATAAAGAATTTTTAAAAGTAATAGATAAAAATGTAGTAAACTATATTCCGGAAACTAACCAAGTAGCAAATTTTATTAGTAAACATGATATTTTTGTTTTACCTACTTATTATCGTGAAGGAATTCCTAAAACTTTGTTGGAAGCAACGGCTATGGGACGCCCTATAATAACAACTAAAACTCCCGGTTGCAAACATACTGTTAAAGAGGGTGTTAATGGTTATTTTGTTAAAGCTCGTGATATTCAAGATTTGGCTGCTAAAATGGAGTTAATGATAAATGCGCAAAATTTACAAGAAATGGGTGATGAAAGTTATAAGTTGTGTCTTAAAAAATTTGATATTAGAATAATAAATAAGGAAATGTTAGAAATTTTAAATATAAAGTAATTATTAAGGAGTCATCATGAAAATATTATTTAATTGCCTGGATTTAGAAAAAGGGGGAGCTCAAAGAGTTATTTCAATTTTAGCTAATCATTTTGCGTCTAAAAATGAAGTTGCAATTTTAATGTTACGCCCAAAAGATATAAGATATGAAATAAATGAAAGTGTAAGTTTATTTAGTGTGACCAAAGTAAGCAAAATATCAAATTTTCAGAAAATTTTAGCCAAAATATCGCTTATAAAATTAATAAAAATGCAAGCAATAATTAAAAAAATTAATCCGGATATAATTATTAGTTTTTTACCAGAGCCATCCTTAAAATTGATGTTACTAAAAAAAATTAATAGACAATTAAATAAAATTCCGACAATTATATCAATAAGAAATGATCCTAATATGGAATATAAAAATAAAATAATTAATATTGTGATGAAACACTTGTACCAGAAAGCCAATAAAATAGTATTACAGACTGAGGAAGCTTATTTATATTTTACTAAACTTTTTAAGAATGAAAAATTAACAGTCATTCCTAACCCCTTAGATTATAAATTTTTAATATCTAAACCTTATAATGGTGAAAGATTAGACCAAATTGTTACTGTAGGTCGCTTAGTTACTCAAAAAAATCAGAAACTACTAATTGACGCTTTTCTGAATGTTTTATTTAAATATCCTCGATTAAAACTGTTAATTTATGGTAGTGGTCCATTGGAAAAAGAACTTAAAAGTTATGTTAAACATTTAAATTTAGAAAATAAAGTAATATTTAAGGGTGAAGTAGATGATATAAAAACCGCAATTTATAAAGCAAAGATGTTTGTTTTAGCAAGTGATTATGAAGGAATGCCTAATGCTTTAATGGAAGCAATGGCTCTAGGTGTCCCTTGTATTTCAACAGACTGTCCATGTGGGGGGCCTAAGTATTTAATAAAAAATGAGGACAATGGGCTACTAGTGCCAATAAAAAATAATAATGAATTAACTAAAGCAATGTTAAAATTATTAGATAATGAAAATCTAAGTAATAAAATATCTCGAAATGCTTTTTTGAATAGTAGAAAATATGAACCTAATAAGATTTGTTTGCTGTGGGAAAAAGAAATTTTTAAAATTTTGTCGAAAAAACAAGGATAAATTAACCCAAAAGTAATTTTGTGTGGTATACTTTTATTAACAAGAAATCGGAGGGTTTTATGAAAGTAGGTATTGTTGGATATGGCCATGTTGGGATGGCCATGAATGAATTATTTAAAGACGCCTTTATTTATGATAAATATAAGGGAATAGGAAGTAAGGAAGAAATTAATAAATGTGATGTCGCTTTTGTTTGTGTTCCTACTCCCCAAAATGAGGATGGATCCTGTGATGTTAGAGCAGTTGATGAAGTTTTAGCTTGGCTTAAAACCGAATTAATTATCATACGTTCTACAGTACCCGTAGGATACACAAAAAAGCAAAATGCTCAACATCAATCCAGTATTGTTTTTCAACCAGAATATTATGGCGAAACGGTTGATCATCCTTTTAAAGATTTAAGAGAAAGAAAATGGATAACTTTAGGGGGAGAAGATGAAGCAGTTGAAAAAGCCATTAGAGTATATCAAACGGTTTATAATGCCAACATTGATATTTGTATTGTAGATTCATCAACAGCTGAGCTCGCTAAATATATGGAAAATGCTTATTATGCATCAAAAGTTATTTTTTGTAATGAATTTTATGATATTGCGCAGGCGATGGGTATTAGCTATAGTAAGCTTAGAGAGGTTTGGACTCAGGATCCCCGTATAAATAAGGATCATACATTTGTTTACCCTGATAATCGAGGTTATGGTGAAGCATGTTTACCAAAAGACTTAGCAAGTATTATTAATCAAGCAGAAGAAAGTGGCACTGATGTTTCTTTACTAAAAATGGTTCGTGAGAAAAATCAAAAATACAATCCAAATATAAAATAAATGGGAGGAACTATGGAATTAACAGTTTTATTGCCATGCTTAAATGAAGAAAAAACCTTAGCAAATGTTATCCAAGAAATAACAGATGAATTAAATGAACTTAGAGTTAAATCAGAAATTTTAGTTGTTGATAATGGCAGTAACGATAATTCCATGAAAATTGCCAAGAAATTAAAAGCACGAGTTGTTAAAGAAAAACAAAGAGGATATGGAGCTGCTTTACAAGCTGGCATAAAAAGTGCTAAAGGAAAATATATCATCTTTGGTGATTGTGATCAAAGCTATTCTTTTAAATATATTAATTTATTTTATAAAGAATTAAAAAAAGGTAACGATTTAGTGATGGGAAATCGATTTTTAGGAAAAATGGAAAAAGGAGCTATGCCTTTTTCTCATAAATATATTGGTACACCATTAATATCTTTTTTAGGAAGAAAACTTTATAAAATAAATGCTGGGGATTTTAACTGTGGATTAAGAGGTTTAAATAAAGATAGTATATCCAAAATCACTTTCAATTCTCATGGGATGGAATTTGCTAGTGAAATGATAATTAAAATTAAAAAGGCAAACTTAAAAATAACTGAAATACCCATAGATTTTTTTAAAGATAAAAGAGGAAAAAAATCACATTTAAACACAATTAAAGATGGCATAAGACATATGAAAGTAATTTTTAGAGAGTTAGGTAAGTAGCATGAAATTTATTAAAAAACATTGGCTAGAAATCTTATTTGTAGTTTTATTTATTTTAAAATGTTGGATGGTTCATATTCAGCCTTTGATGATTAAACACGCTGCGCATGATGATAGTATGTTTGCTAGTCGCGCATATAGTTTGGCTAGAGGGCATTGGCTTGGCAGGTATAATGATATTACATTAAGTAAAGGGATTATTGGTATTATTTTTATAGCTTTTAATTCAAAGATTCATCTAAGCTATTTATTTGCTACACAATTATTATATTTTGTAGCATGTTTAGCATTTGTTAGAATGTTAAAACATATTTATAAAAATAAAGCATTTCTGCTTTTAGTTTATATAATTTTATTATTTAATCCTATATCTTATTCGGATGCTGTATCTTTTGTTTACCGAGATGGTATTTATATATCATTTATCTTACTTTTAGTATCCTTAACTTTTGAAATGTTTTTTCATTATAAAAGTAGTTTTAAGAAGATTATATTTTATCAAATACTTTTGGGAATTATTATAGCCTCAATATGGTACACGCGCGAGGAAACTTTGTGGATTATACCGTATATAATATTAGCTTTTTTAGTTACAATTTTATTTATTGTATTTGATAAGACATGTTTGGATAAAGTAAAAAGAATTCTTTGGCTGATTGGCATACCTACTGTTATTTTACTAGGATATACATTCACTATAAGCACATTAAATTATATTTGCTATGATCGGTTTGTTACAAATGATTTTACCTCTAAGGAATTTAAAGACGCTTATGGTGCTCTAACGCGAATTAAGCCTACCAATTATTTAAAACGTGTGCCCTTAAATAGTTACGATCGTGCGAAATTATATGAATTAAGTCCAAGTTTTAAAGAATTACAAGAATTTTTAGAAGGGCCAGAAAGTGCAAAACATCGTCAAGATATTTATAAAAATGGTAAAAAATATCGTGATTTTCAAGAAGGGTTTTTATATTGGGCAGTAAGAGAAGCTGTATGTGAGCAAGGATATTGTGTTAATGCTGTAAGTACGAAACAATATTATGAACGGTTAGCTGCAGAAATTAATTCTTTGTGTGATAGTAAAAGAATTGAATGTTTACCAAAAAGAAGTAGTTTAGTAGCTCCTTTTCAAGATGATTTAAAAGAAGAAATTATTAAAGATATTCCTAAAGCTTTTACTACACAGTTAAATTATGCAAATGTTTATGTAAGAATTCCGGACATAAAAGATAAGCATAAGTATTTAAAAGATTATTTTGCAAAATATTATGGAGAACTAACTTATAATAAAATAGGTTATACGAATCAAGAATTAAACTCTATTAATATGAAACTCATGGAATCTATTTTACTTATCTTTCAAAAAAGTAATTATATTATATTTATAGTTTCTTTAGCTTTTTATATTTTTATAATTGTAATGTTTTTAATTCCTAAAAATAAATTTAAATATTATAAGGAAGTACTTTTATTAAGTGGATTATTGTGTATATATCTAGCTAGAATAGTCGTAGTAGGGTATGTGGCAGCTACTGAATATGAAAGTGCAATAGCAAAGTGTCAATATTTGTCTCCAGCTTTTGCTATTCAATCTATGTTTAGTGTTTTAGCAATAATTTTTGGGCTGAAAATTATATATGATTTAATATTTTCCAGTCCATGTGAAACAAAAGATGTGCAAATGTCTGACTTGTTTTATATTACCAAAAATAATAAAAAGGTTAATTTAGCCAAAATGAGTGCTGAACAATTAGAAACCCTCAATTATCAAGAAGAAATCTACTTTGCCAAAAATATCAAAACTTTTCCACCATTTTCCAAAGAACGCAATGATTATATGAAAATGGTGTATCAAAAAATATTTCAAATTGCCGATTTGAAAAAGCAAAAGACGGAAAATTCACAGCCTGGAAATGGTGTCAAAGATAGTACTGTGGAGTTATTAAATAAAATGATAAAGAAAAAATTAAAAAAACAAACCAATTTATTGTTTTATGAAGCAGGTGTAGGCAAGGGCTATGCTTTGAAACACATAAATAAAAATGAAATACAAATTAAAGGTTGTGATATATTTTTATCTTCTGATGTGAAAGAGATAGCTAAAAATGCCAATAATATAAACTTAGTAGAAAAAAATCTTTATGAAGCTTTAGATAAAATAAAAAATAATTCTATTGATATATTTTATGCTGACAATGTTTTAGAACATATAGTTGACGATGAATATGAAAAAACTTGTCATAAAATAGCTAGGAAGATGAAAAGTGGGGGATTAGCTATTTTAGTAATCCCTAATTCTTATGTAGGCCCTAGTGATATATCCAGGCTAAAATTAACAACAGGAAGTAAAGCAAAAGGATTTCATTTTATGGAACAAACCTTTAACGAAGTAGTAAATTTTTTTAAAAATCTTAATATGGAAATGAAATATTGTTGCTTAAGATTGAAATCAGGAGATATTGTAGTGTTTAAAAACAAGTTTTTAAATACCATTAAGTTATCGTTAGAGTCTAAAATTGCTAATATAAAAAATATTAAAAATAAAAAGAGATTATTTAAAATCTTAGGATACAACATTTATATTTTGGAAAAGAAATAGGTGTATATATGAATAAGGAAGAGTATATCAAGGCAATAGAAGAGCTGAATTTAGAATTAGTACGTTTATATGGACTTTCCTACAATAAAAAATATAGGGACAAAGTTTTGATTCGAAAATTAATAAAAACGAAGCGTTATAAATTGGCGTATCAAACAAAAATAAATGGGCTAAAAAGAAAATTGAATAATTTATTTAAATTTAGTAACCCAATTAAACAAAACACATATAAAGAAATAAATGGCAAAAAGACTGGTGAAAAAATTGTATACACTTGTATATTAGATGATTATGACACCTTATATTCCCCTTTAGTAGAAACGGAAAATACGACATATATTGTTTTTTCTGATAATAAAAATATTACTCAAAACGTTGATTTATGGCAATATCGATGTATACCAAATAAAGTTAAAAAAATATGCAATAATAATCATACTTTAATAAACAGATACATAAAAATGCATCCTCATGAATTATTTCCAGAATACGACTTAGCTTTATATATTGATGGAAGTGTCAGAGTTATGTCTGATATAGCAGGACTTTTTTATAAAATTAATGATAAAACAGGATTAGCTATGCATATGCATCCAAAAAGAGAAGATGTATATGAAGAGGCTAAAGCCTGCTTAAAATCTAATCTTGGTAACAAAAAAGCTATAAAAAAATTAATTGGTAAGTATAATGAAGAACATTTTCCCCATAATTACGGTCTATTTGAAGCCACAGTCATAGCAATAGATTTAAATAATAAAAGCTCTAAACAAATTTTAGATTATTGGTGGCAATATTTTATAGAAAGTAATACATATAGAGATCAACTTATATTTACTTATGTACTATGGAAATTAAATTATAAGTATGAAGATATGGGAATATTAGGTATTAATTTAGCGATAAATGCTAAGTTTAGAAGGAGTGCCCACAATTATAGTAGAATAAAAAAAATGTAACATATTGAGGTGTGAAATGAAAAATAGTCAATATATTAAAGCTGTGGAACAATTGAATCAAGAATATATAAATTATACTCACTCACAAGTGTATTTAAAAAATAATCGGAAAAGAAAATTAAAAAGATACTTGAGAAATTTTGCGTTTAAAAGGCTATATTTTGCTTTCAAAGCTTCCTTGTATAATAAATTTAACAAAAAAATAAATAAGAATTCCTATATATTAAATAATAATATTAATATAAAAAAAGGCAAAAAGGTAGTTTATACCTGTATTATGAATAAATACGATACTTTGCGTTCACCTGTTTTGAGGACCAGTGATACCGATTATATTGTATTTTCAGATGACCAAAATGTTGTAAAAGAAACTAATTTCTGGAAGTATATAGAAATAAGTGAAGAAATAAAAAAGAAATGTAATTATAATCCGGCCCTTATAAATAGATATATAAAAATGCATCCCCGCGAATTATTTCCTAATTATGATCTAGCTTTATATGTTGATGGTAATGTGAGAGTTATTTCGGATGTCGAAGATTGCTTCGGCTATATAAACGATAAAACGGGTTTAGCTATGCATGAGCACGCCAAAAGAAAGGATGTATATGAAGAAGCTAAAGCCTGCATTAAATTAAGTAAAGGCAATAAAAAAAATATCAAAAAATTAATTCAAAAGTATGAAAAAGAAAGATTTCCCCATAACTTTGGATTGTATCAGGCAAGCGTTATTGCTGTTGATTTAAAAAATAAAAACGCTCAAAAAATTATGAGTGATTGGTATCAAGGTTTTATCCAAGAGAAGACGGGAAGAGATCAATTAATTTTGCCTTATATATTATGGAAGAACAACTTTGCATTTCAAGATGTGGGCTTTTTAGGATCCAATTTATATAATAATCCTAAATTTAGAGTATATGATCATAATTTCAAACATAATCATTTTTTTATGAATTTGGTAAATATTAAAAGAAAAATATGGAATTTTGGGTTGCAGTATAAATGTAATATATGCCATTCTCATTTAAAAAAATGGCGTGCTGGGGGACGTAATCATCAAATATTTATTGATAATAAAATTGTTGGAGCTGGTTATAGGAAAAATTTTCAATGTCCAGTTTGTGGTGCTAAAGATAAAGACAGATTAGTTTACTATTATTTGGAAAATTACACTGATGTATTTCAAAGAGCTAATAAAATTTTACATTTTGCTCCTGAAAAAATAATATATCAAAAATTTAAAAGAAAATGTCATAATTATAAAGCCATTCAATATTATACGGGAGATTTAAATTCGGATCGAGCCGATATGATAGTAGATATAACTGATATAAATTTTCCTAAAAATACTTTTGACTATATAATATGTAATCATGTTTTAGAACATGTAATGGAAGAAAAAAAAGCCTTTGCTGAATTAAAAAGAGTAATTAAACCTACCGGCAAAATAATTTTAACTGTTCCAGTTTGTGTTTCTAATGCTAAGACGATTGAAGACAATTCTATAACTGATCCTAGAGAAAGAATGAATTTATTTTGTCAAGAAGATCATGTAAGATTATATGGTAGGGATACAAAAAAAAGAATTGAAAAATATGGTTTAATAGTTGAAGAATTTAAAGTGAAAAATAAAGATATAGAAGAAAAATATGGCTTGTTAGAAGATGGAATTATTTATATAATAAGTAAGGGTAAGGAAGATAAAAATGAAAAAGCAGTTTAATTATATTTATTTAAAGGATGATAGTAAAGCTTATTTTTTAAAACATATTAAAAATGCTAATTTACAGGATTATTATTTAGTAAATGCTAAAAATAAAGTGTTTAAGCTGGTACGAAATTGGGCTGTTAAAAGCCAATTGTTTTGGGGAAGTTGGAAAAACCATGTTAAAGAATACGATATGTTTATATTAGGAGAAAATAGTTTTAATCCGCAATTTACTAGATATATTAAAAGTCGGAATCCTAATGCGAGAATTATCATGTTTATTTGGAATGCTATTGTCCCTTGGAATAGTGATAAACCTAATTATCAGGCGGCTTTTAAAGATAAAAATTTAGATGAAATTTGGACTTTTGATCGCAATGATGCTAAGACATATGATCTTCCTTTTAATACGCAATTTTATTCTAAAGATTTTGCTGTTGATTGTTCCGAAGTTGATAATGATATAGTTTTTATTGGAAGAGATAAAGGCCGTTTAGAAAAAATAAGAGATTTAGAAAAGAAATTTCAAAAAATGGGATTAAAAACAAATATAAATATTGTGTTAAAAGAAAAAAATTATGTTCCTTATGATAATTATTTAAAAACTGTCGGCCGTTCAAAAGCTATCTTAAGTGTTATGGCAGGTCATCAGGTCGGCTTAGATTTAAGAGCTATGGAATCAATATTTTTTGAAAAAAAATTAATTACAACTAACGCTGATGTTGCTAATTATGATTTTTATGATCCTCAAAATATCTTTATTTTAGGAAAAGATAATTTAGAAAATTTGGTAGATTTTATTAATTCACCATATAAAAAAATCAGTAAGAAAATAGTTTATGGGTATGATTATCATAATTGGCTAAAAAGATTTACAAAAAAGTAGGTTTATATGAAAAAAATATTTAAAGATTTAAAACAATATTTTCCTTTCATAATTTATAGTACTAAATCTAAATTAAAAAGTGAAGTTGCAGGTTCTTATTTAAACTCTTTATGGTGGGTTATAAATCCCTTATGTATGATGCTTATTTATATGTTTGTTGTCGTAGTGGTTTTTAAAAGTAAAGAGCCTAATTTTCCTATTTTTGTTTTTATTGGTTTAACTTTATGGGACTTTTTTAATCGAGTAGTAAGTTCAAGTGCCAAATTAGTTAAAAGCAATCGCAATATAATTAATAAAGTTTATATTCCTAAATATATTTTATTAATTGTGAATACTTTTGTAATGTTATTTAAGTTTTTTATTTCTTTAGCAATTGTATTTATTTTCATGATAATATTTAAAATTCATATTTCTTTCAGAATATTGTATTTTATTCCTATTTTAATAGTTTTGTATTTTTTAACGTTTGGCATTAGTTTAATAATAATGCATTTTGGCGTTTATATAGCAGACTTACATAATGTTATTAATATTATCTTGAAATTTGTATTTTATTTTTCAGGTGTTTTTTATAACCTTTTATTAAGAGTACCAAGTCCATACAATAAAATCCTTTTAATTTTTAATCCTATGGCTACTTTAATTAATGAATCAAGAAATGTGTTAATCAATAATATGATGCCGAATATATTGTTAATTTTAGGATGGTTTATAATTAGTATCATATTAAATATAATCGGATTTAAATTACTTAAGAAATATGAAAATAGTTATTCAAAGGTGATATAAATGAAAGCAATTAGTGTTCAAGATTTAGAAGTTAATTATTATACAGTTAAGGAGGAGACATTTAGCAAAAGAATTTTAAAACGAATTAAAAAGAAGAAATTCACTGCTTTAAAAAATATTAATTTTGATATAGACAAAGGATGTGTAGTAGGAATTATTGGACCTAATGGAAGTGGAAAATCAACTTTGTTAAAAACTATTGCTCATATATTTGAACCCGATAAAGGGAGTATTAATTTATATGGAAATACGGTTAATTTATTATCTTTAGGAACTGGTTTTGATTCTGAATTATCTGGTTATGAAAATATTTTTTTATCAGGCATGTTACTAGGGTTTTCCAAAAAAACTATTGAAACTAAGTTAAAAGATATTATTGATTTTTCCGAATTAGGAGAATTTATTTATAATCCTGTGAAAACATATTCCTCAGGGATGTATTCTAAATTAGCATTTTCTATTATGGCTATTTTAGATGCAGATATTTTATTAATTGATGAGGTTTTATCGGTAGGAGATATTCATTTTCAGGAAAAAAGCTATAATAAAATGTTAGAATTAATTGATGATAAGAAACGAACTGTTTTAATTGTCTCGCATAGTACAACTACTATTGAGGAACTTTGTGATAAAGTAATCTGGTTAGATAAGGGTCAGATACGAAAAATGGGGAAAACAAAAGATATAATTAATGAATATCGAGAATATGCTATTAAACTAAACACGGAAATAACCAAATAGATAAGTAACTTTTTAATATAAGATTAAAAGTCTTTTTTGTTGTTCTTATTTTTAATTTTTATTAAAAAAGAGTTTTAGCTAAAAAGTTTATTATAATCGTAATTTATATAAAAATCTATTATTTTATTGTAGTAATTTTCATAATTATCTTTAGTTAATTCATGTTCATTATTTTTCATTGCTTTTAAAATTAAAGAATTTATATCATCATTATAATGAAGATAATCTTTATAATAGCTTGGATTAGTAATAATATCAAATAAATCTAAAAAGGAAAATATATGTATATTATCATAATTTAAAAACATTTCCGTAATTATTTTTTCTCCATATAATTCTTTATATAAAATACCTTTTTGATTTCGATAATCCCAAGCATAGATACTATATGGTGGATAAAAAAGATAAAATTCTGTGTTAGGATTTTCTTTAATTAATTTTAAAAAATTTTGATTAATAGAATCTTTAAGCTTCATTATTTGTTTATTAGTAAGTTTATAAGCATTGTGCTTTTTAGGCCTATCATATGATGCTAAAATTATTTCTTTTCCATATTGATAATCATCACTCCAATAACTATATTCATCAAAACTTGTAGATTTAGATGATTTTAAGGTATGAAATGATTTGTAAATAATATTTTTATTTAATAAATATTTAGCATCATCAAAGACAGTATCATTATATAAATAAGTTGGATAAGTATTTATTTCATAGCGAATAGCATCTTTATCTCTATAAAAATTGCTATATTCAACACTGCGAAGAACATATTTAATATTTTTATTATATTTAAAAGCGTTTGTTAATAAGTCATTAACTTCTTTAAAATAGGAACCTGATAAAGGGACTTTAATGGAATTTACATTAAATAATTTGTTAAATTCGGAAGTTTTAAAATTATCGGTTACAGATGAACCAGTAATAATGGCATTATAAGTAAAATTTTTAACAATACCATCATTTATATATCTTTGATCATGAATATCAAGTTCATAATTCAATCTTTTTAAAGGTTTATGATAATGAAAAAAAGGGTCAATTAAAGCATTAAAAACCAAACAAAAGCAAATACCTAAAATAAATAAAGTTATAAATGTAATTCCATATTTTTTTGAATTCATACAAAACACCTCTTTTAAAAATTAAAATATAAAAATGGCGAAAGCTTAGTAAACGATGTAATACAAAAAAGTAAGATAAAAGTAATAACACAAATTTTTAAATAAGTGGGTTTAAACTTTGCCATTTTTTCATGCGAATTTTTAAATACTAGAACAATTATTAAAGAAATTATAATATAAAAAACTAAAATTAAAGAAAGATTATTTATTGTCGTATGATTAACAAGCTTTAAGATATAATCAAGTTCTTTAACATTAAAACACTCTAATATGCTTTTAGCAATTGGTCCAAAGTTAAATTTAAAGATTTGTTTAAGGAAAATAATAGCATCAGAAATATTACGGGCTCTGACAATTATGCCAGTTAAATTTATAAAAGAAAAAGTTATTATCCAAGATAAAATCTTAGGAATTTTTTGAAAAAAGTTTTTAAAATATTTAGTAATAACTACAAATATGCCATGAATCGCACCCCAAATTATAAAAGTCCAGTTGGCGCCATGCCAAATACCACTTAAAAAATAGACCATAAATATATTAAAATAATTTCTAAATTTACTCTTACATCTACTTCCGCCTAAAGGTATATAAACATATTTTTTAAAGAAACGAGTTACGGTCATATTCCATCTTTTCCAAAAATCAGTAATAGTTAGAGCTTTATAAGGGGAATTAAAGTTAATTGGCAAATCAACATTTAACATTTTCCCAAGGCCTATTGCCATATCCGAGTAACCACTGAAGTCAAAATATATTTGAAAAGTATAAGATAAAATAACAATGATAGCATTTGTTGTATCTAAAGTAACAATATTTGTAAAACCGTAGCTTACTGCTAAGCCTAAAACATCAGCTAATAATATTTTTTTTGCTAAACCTATTGTAAATATATAGACACCTTTTAAAAAGTTTTCCCAGTTTAAATGTTTTTTCTTTTTATCTTTAAATTGAGGAATAAGTTCTTCATGAGTTACAATTGGTCCTGCAATTAATTGCGGAAAAAAGGTAACAAAGGTGGCATATTCAATAAAAGTATAATGGGGAACTTCTTTTTTATAAGCATCAATTATAAATGATATCTGTTGAAAGGTAAAAAAACTTATACCCAAAGGTAGAATAATATTTTTTAAATTAAAACTAGTATTAAATAGTTTATTAAAATTATCAACAAAAAAATTAAAATATTTAAAATAAAATAATAAACCAATATTAAAGATTAATCCTATAATTAAAAATAATTTACACCAGTTTCCTTTGGCATTAAATTTTGTAAATAGTTTATATATAGTGAAATTAATAATGATACTACTAGAAATTATTAATAGATAACTATAATTAAAATAACCATAAAACCACAAAGACATAATTAATAAAAAGGTTAAAGATAATTTATAATGTTTAAAGTGATTTAAGATAAAATAGCCAATTAAACATAGGGGCATAAATAATAAGATAAATATATAAGAGTTAAATAACATAATAACCACCATTAAATTAGTATAATATATTTTTAAGAAATCCTAAAGGGTGTGTTTCTAAATTTAATGGTAAAATAAAGCGGTGGCTATTGTATAATTTTTTTCATGGGAAATGGATATAGCAATATTGGGGAGATTACATATCGGCTGACCATTTTTATCATTTAAAATTTCTATGTCTAAAAAGTTAAGTTGTTGTGTATTAGAAAGGGCTTTCATAATTGCTTCTTTAGCAGCAAAGCGCCCACACAAATAAGGAAGACCTTTATCTTTATATTCTTGTTGTTCTTTTTTAGTTAAAATGAGTTCCACAAATCGAGAACTTTTATTTTTTAATCTTTTATTTTCAACTATATCACAGCCAATGTTCATTTAAAATCACCATCTCAATTATAACATACCTTAATTGTGCAATTATAATAGAAGAGAGACAGTTATTCCAATTTGCCATCAAAATTTCAGGAACCGATAATGTGATAAAAAG
>CANRAC010000004.1 GCA_947628495.1 uncultured Bacilli bacterium | reverse complement strand
TGGTTAATAGAAGAAGAGTATGTAGGTCAAGGGATAGCCAAAGGAAAAGCTCAAAAAGAAAAAGAAGATGCTATAAACTTTTACAAAAATGGTGTAGCCAAAGAAGTCATCTGTAAATCACTAAACATTACCTTAGAAAAACTAGAAAATATTCTTAAAGAAAGTAACGAATAAAATCGTTACTTTTTTAAGTTAATATTGTATAATTAAAAGGAAAGAGGAACGTTTATGAAAAAGATATTAACAATTATTTTGGATGGTTTTGGTTATCGAGAAGAAATCCATGGTAATGCGATTAAACAAGCAGTCATGCCTAATTATGATAATTTGTGGAACTCTTATCCACATACTACTTTAAAAGCTAGTGAAAAGTCTGTTGGTCTTCCAGAAGGCCAATTTGGCAATAGTGAAGTATGTCATACGATTATAGGGGCTGGTAAAGTATTACGTCAAAAGCAATTAATTGCTACCGAAGAATTAGCTAAAGATACTTTTGCTACTAATGAAGCTTTCATGGATTTAATTGAATATGTTAAAGGCAAAAATTGTGCAATCCATATAATGGGGTTACTATCTAATGGCGGCGTTCATGCTCAAATAAGTCATTTTATTAAAATGTTGGAGCATTTAAAAAAACAAGATATCAAAGAAGTATATTTTCATGTCATAACTGATGGAAGAGATACAGGTGTTCATGATGCCAAAAAATTTATAATTGAACTTAATAATGCCATTAAAAAATCTTCTTTAGGTTCTATTGCCACTATTTGTGGACGCTATTATGCGATGGATCGTGACAATAATTACAATCGGACTAAAGTATATTACGATTTAGTTACCAAAGGGAAAGGTAATAAACCATTAGATTTGGATAAAGCTATCAATGTTTGTTACGATAAAAATGTAACTGACGAATTTTTGCCACCAATTCTTGTTAATCCGCAGGGATTAATCAAAAATGGGGATGCTTTAATTTGGATGAACTATCGAACTGATAGAGCTAGACAGATTCTTTTTAGTCTAACAGATCGCGACTTTAAGGAATTTCCTGTAAGTTTAAATGATGTACATTTATATACTTTATTTGAAATGGATAAAAATATAAAGTCTAAAATATTTTTTACTGAAGAAACAAGCGAGAGCCCTTTAGGAATTTATTTATCCAAATTAGGAATGACTCAAGCGCGAATAGCTGAAACCGAAAAATTTAATCATGTTACCAAATTCTTTGATGGGGAATACACAGGAGCAATTGCCGGATGTGATAAATTTTTAGTGCCTTCTCCTAAAGTAGCAACATATGATTTAAAACCGGAAATGTCGGCGATAGAAGTTACGAAAAAAACTATAAGTGCCCTTGAAAAAGATTATGATTTTATTCTACTTAACTATGCCAATCCAGATATGTTAGGACATACTGGCAATCTGGATGCTACCATCAAAGGCTTACAAGTAGTTGATGAATGTTTAGGAAAAGTCATCGAAGCCGCGGAAGAAAATTTTTATACAATCTTTTTACTTTCTGATCATGGGAATTGCGATATCATGTTAGATGATGAAGAAAGACCTGTAACAACTCATACTATTAATCCGGTTCCGTTTATTATAACGGATAAAAAAATCAAACTGCGTGCTAATGGGAATTTAAGCAATGTCGCTCCGACTATTTTAAAATATATGGACATCGCTCTACCTAACGAAATGAAAGAAACTAAAGATTTATTTAGCGAGGAATAAAATGAAATATTTAAATATATTAAAATATAAAATTAATAATAAATTAATAGAGGTTAAATTAGATTTAAACACCCAGCAAATAGTATTTTTAAATAATGGTAAAATATTACCTATAAGTAATACTTACTATCGTGATCCTTTTGTTGTCTATAGTTTTGATCCTTATATGAAAAAAAGAAAGCCTGAATTATTAGAAACTAGAAAAGATAAGAAAAATATCAAAAAAGAAATGAAGAAACATAAGACTATTAATTTAGATAGAATAACACCTTTAAATTATAAAGACTATTTTAAAAGTGGAGTAAGGACAGTTATTTCTAGTTCCTTAGTTTTTATGATATCTATGCATTCTGTAAATTTAGTGCGTAATAACCCAGATCTTATAATACAAGGAATAATCCAAGGGAGCCGTTTTCATTGCATAGTTGAAGATAGTTTGTCTCATACCATATTTTATAAACAAGATCTTCCCGATGTAGATACAGATAAATTATATAATGAAATGATTTCTGTTATTAAAGCCAATGAAAATATTGATGAAGAAGCTAAAGAAATTTTAATAAACGAAGATATTAATCATGATTACTATAAAAAGTTGATTAATGATTACGGAAAATATATGGATTTTGACCATATTAAAAATAGATTGGCAACGGTTAATGTAGAGTATAATAATGGTTATGAACAGACCGATATTGCTTCAGGACAATATCTTCCCTCTGATAATGAAGTTAAAATGTATTGCATGATGGAAGAAGAAGATTATGATAGTGATGATAAAGCTACTTTGTTGCATGAGTTTAATCATCTAACGTCAACTCAAGATTTATTATGTGGTCAATCTTTAAAAGAAGCTATTACTGAGCAGCTAAAAATAAAATATTTTAATGAGGGTTACCATACTTATGATACCCCGCGTTTTTGTGCTGCTTTACTAGAGCACTTAGTAAGTGAAGATGCTTTATTAAGATATTATTATCAAGCAAATATGCTTTATTTAATAGATAAATTAAAAGAAATATATGGTAATTCTTGGGATGCGACAAAACTCATTTCTTTAATAGATACAATCAACTTTTCAGAACAGAATTTGTCGCAGGCAAGTAATGATATAACCAATGGAGAAAATACTTTGTATGCTCAAAATTACAAACAGTATTCTCAAACACGCCAATCGGCAATTGCAGAGTTTTTAAATTTATATAGCAGATATTATTATGCTGCTTTTGCTAAAGATATGAATGAAGATATTTTAGTAAAATACTATCAATATAAAATTTTGGAAATCCAGTATCCATGTCATTCTAACTTTATTTTTCCAGGATTTGAAAATGCAGCTCCTTTTATCCAAGTGGAAAACATTTCTAGTAAATACAATGATTCTCATAAAATATTCCCTCAGGACTTTAAAATTGAAATCACTTTAAATTTAACAGGAGAAAGATGGGAGTGTCATATTCCTCTTAATTATGAATATAACGCTGATATTAAGACTTATAATTTAGATCCTAATGAATACCTTTTTAGGTTAGCAGAAAGATATTGGACGCAATATTTATATGAAACTGAAGAAGTAAATATAAAAGGTCGATAATTATTGACTTAATCTAAATAATGGGTATAATACTTTCTATAAAAAGAAAGGGGATTATTATGCCGACTATAACAGAAAAATTTAAAAGGATTAACAAAGCCCAAAAAGAATTAAAAGAGGCTTTAAATGATCTTACCAGTGAAGAGTTAAGATTATATAATGCTATATTAAAAAAGTATAAAGCTAATTATTCTAAAGAAGAACAATATTTGTTAGTAAAATAACTAAAAACTTGTAAAATCAATTCGTCAAATTCAGGCGAATTTTTAAATTGCTATTTTTGGCAAATTTAGGCTTGCATAACATATAATTTATTGCTATAATTAATCCTGTATGACTGCTTAGATGTGCGAGGTTGCTGATACACTAGGGTTTGTTGTTAAATGAATTCTGGAATCAGGTAATTCGTTACGGAGCGAGTCTGTACTAGATATAGGCGAAAGGAGGACATGAAAAATGTCAAAATCACAAGTTCGTATTAATTTAAAAGCATATGATCATCGTATTCTTGATCAAGCATGTGGCAAAATAATCGAAACTGTAAAAAGAACTGGGGGCGTAGTTTCTGGACCTGTACCACTTCCAACGGAAATTGAAAAAGTTACAGTATTAAAAGCGGTACATAAATATAAAGATTCACGTGAACAATTCGAAAGTCGTACTCATAAAAGACTAATCGATATTAAAGACCCAAGTAAAGAAACAATTGAGGCACTTACACATTTGGATATTCCTAGTGGTGTTGATATTAAAATTAAATTATAAGTAGAAAAGAGGAAAATTTATGAAAGGAATCTTAGGACGTAAAGTCGGGATGACCGAAGTCTTTACAAAAGATGGAAAATTAATTCCTGTCACTGTTGTGGAAATTACTCCTAACATCGTAACTCAAGTGAAAACTAAAGAAACTGATGGTTATGAAGCAATTCAAATCGCAGCTGTTGACAAAAAAGAAAAACGTGCAACTAAATCTGAAGTTGGACATGCTAAAAAAGCAAATACTACTCCTAAGCGCTTCTTAAAAGAAATAAGAAATGTAGAGGGAACTTACAACTTAGGTGATACAATCGATGCTAGCATTTTTGAAGCTGGCGAATATGTTGATGTAACTGGTACTTCTAAAGGTAAAGGATTTACTGGTGTTATTAAAAGACACAATCAATCACGTGGACCAGAGACTCATGGTTCAAGATATCACAGAAGACCAGGTTCAATGGGAACAATGCGTCCAATGCGTGTTATGAAAGGAAAAAAACTTTCTGGTCATATGGGTGTTGAGACTGTTACTATTCAAAATCTCGAAATAATTGAAGTAAACACAGCCGAAAATTATATTTTAGTAAGTGGCAGTGTTCCAGGTGCTAAAAATTCTATGGTTTTAATTAAATCAGCAGTTAAAAGAAACGAAAAAGCTTCTGCTAAAGAATTACTTAGTTATGAAGAAGAAACTGTTGTTGATGCCGTAGTGGAAGAAACAAACGAAACAAATAACGAACCAGCTCCAATTGAAGCTCCAGAAAATGTAACGGAAGAAGCTACTCCAGAAGTTAGTGAAGAAGTAGTCCCAGAAGCAAAAGAAGAGGCAGGTGACGAATAATGGCTAAATTAGAAATGATTAACCTTAAAGGTGAAAAAGTAAAAGATGTAACCTTATCTGATTCTATTTGGAAAACATTTAATGATATTGTTTTAAAGAAAGCTATTGATTTGCAACTTGCTGCAACTCGTCAAGGAACTCATAAAACAAAAACTCGTGCTGAAGTTTCAGGTGGAGGAAAAAAACCATGGAAACAAAAAGGTACAGGACGTGCTCGTTCTGGATCTAATAGAAGTCCTATTTGGAGAGGCGGCGGAATTGTTTTCGGTGTAACTCCACGTAGTTATGGTTTTAAAATGAACAAAAAAGAAAGAGTACTTGCTCTAAAAAGTGCTTTATCTTACAAACTTAAAAATAAAGAATTAGTAATTATTGATGATATTAAATTAGATAGTTTAAAAACTAAAGAAATCAAAGATATTATGAAAACTTTAAAATTAGATGGAAAAACTTTATTTGTCACAAATGAAGATAATGAAAATCTATATATGGCTACTCGTAATCTAGGCTATGCTTACGCAATATTAGCAGATGAAATTAATGTTTATGATATTGTTAATGCTGATAAGTTAGTTTTAGACGAAAAAGCTCTAAATAAAATCGAGGAGGTGCTTAAATAATGAAAGATTATACTGATATTATTTATTCACCAGTTGTTACGGAAAAATCTGTTTATGCTACTCAAAAAGGCGTTTATACATTTAAAGTAGCCGGTAGCGCAAATAAAACCCAAATTAAAAAAGCTGTAGAAGCGGCATTTGGGGTAAATGTGGTAAATGTTAATACTCTTAATACAAAATCTAAAAAGAAAAGAGTAGGCAAATACACAGGTAAAACAAAAACTTATAAGAAAGCGATTGTTACTTTAGCAAGTGGACAGTCAATAGAATTTTAATTAGGAGGGTAAATTATGGCAATAAAGAAATATAAACCAACGACTAATGGTCGTCGTGGCATGACCACACTCGCTAATGAAGAAATTACGACATCTACTCCTGAAAAGTCTTTGCTAGTTTCTAAATCAAAAACTGGTGGACGTAATAATCAAGGTAGAATGACTGTTCAACATATTGGTGGCGGTGCCAAAAGAAAGTATCGTTTAATTGATTATAAGCGCAACAAATTCAATATAACTGGTAAAGTAGCAAGCATTGAATACGATCCAAATCGTAATGCTAATATTGCTCTTATAAATTATAAAGATGGTGAAAAAAGATATATTATCGCTCCTAAGGATTTAAAAGTCGGAATGATTATTGAAAGTGGTGAGAATATCGATATTAAAGTCGGAAATGCTCTACCATTACAAAACATTCCGGTTGGTACTGTTGTTCATAATATTGAATTACAACCAGGTAAAGGAGCAGAAATGTGCCGTGCGGCGGGAGCTAGTGCTCAAATATTAGGCCGTGAAGGCAAATATGTAATGTTAAGATTACAAAGTGGTGAAACAAGAAAAGTTCTAGGAACTTGTATGGCAACTATTGGTGTAGTTGGTAATGAAGATTATGAACTTGTTAATCTTGGTAAAGCCGGACGTAAACGTCATATGGGTATTCGTCCAACAAACCGTGGTTCTGTTATGAACCCTAATGATCACCCTCATGGTGGTGGAGAAGGACGTGCTCCAGTAGGACGTAAAGGGCCAGTTACTCCTTGGGGTAAACCAGCTCTTGGACTTAAAACTCGTAAAAATAAGAAAGCGTCTGACAAACTTATTGTTAGCCGTAAAAAGAAAAAGTAGGAGGAATTTGTAAATGGCAAGAAGTTTAAAAAAAGGACCTTATGTCTTTGATAGATTATTAAAAAAGGTACAGGATTTGAATACTGCTAATAAAAAAGAAGTAATTAAAACATGGTCTCGTCGTTCCACAATTTATCCTGACTTTATTGGACATACAATTGCGGTACATAACGGTAAAGAATTTATTCCAGTTTATATAACTGAGGATATGGTTGGACATAAGCTTGGTGAATTTGCGGCAACTCGTAAATTCTCTGGACATGCAGGACAAAAGTAGGAGGTAATAAGATATGGAAGCATACGCAATACATAAAAGTGCAATGATCGCTCCTTTAAAAGCCAGAATGACTTTGGACTTAATTAGAGGAAAAGATGTTAAAACTGCACAAGGAATATTAAATACTACTAACACAAAAGCTAGCCGTTTAATTTTAAAAGTTTTAAATTCGGCTGTTGCTAATGCTGTTAATAATAATGGCGCTGATGAAAGTAAACTTGTAATCTCTGAATGTTTTATTAATCCTGGTCCTGTTTATAAAAGAATTAAATTTGGATCTCGTACAAAAGTAGATCGCAGAGATAAAAGAACAAGTCACATTACGGTTAAAGTAAGTGACACAGTTAAGGAGGTTTAAGAGGATGGGACAAAAAGTAAACCCTAAAGGTCTTAGACTAGGAATCACTGAAAATTGGGAGTCTAATTGGTATGCTCCTAAAAAAGAATTTGGTGATACTTTAAATAAAGATTTAAAAATACGTAAATTTTTAGCTAAAGAACTTAAGAATGCGGCTGTAGCCAAAATCGTAATTGAAAGAACAGCTAAAAGATGCGACGTAATTATCAACACTGCTAAACCAGGTGTTATCATCGGTCGTGGTGGTGAAGATATTGAAAAATTAAGAAAGAAAATTTCTAAACTAGTAGGCGAAGAAGTATACATTTCCATTGTCGAAGTTAAAAATCCTGATTTAGATGCTAAATTAGTTGCAGATAATATCGCTGCCCAAATTGAAGCACGTGCTCCATTTAGAAGTGCGCAAAAAAGAGCAATTCGAAATACAATGAAAGCGGGAGCAAAAGGAATTAAAACTTCAACATCTGGTCGTTTAGGAGGAGCAGAAATGGCTCGTACTGAAGGTTATACAGAAGGTACAGTTCCTCTTCATACTTTACGTGCTAACGTTGATTATGCGCAAAGTGAAGCTAACACTATTTATGGAAAAATAGGCGTAAAAGTATGGATCTATAAAGGTGAAGTTCTTCCTACTAAAAACAAAAATAAAGGGGGTAGAGACAATGCCACTAATGCCAAAGAGAACTAAGTATCGTAAACCTCATCGTCTTACATACGAAGGCCATGCCAGAGGAAATACAGAATTACATTTTGGTTCATATGGACTTCAAGCAAAAGAAGGGGCATGGATTACTACCCGTCAAATTGAAGCTGCGCGTATAGCGATGACTCGTTATATGAAACGTGGTGGAAAAGTATGGATTAACATTTTCCCTCATTTAGCTTTAACTAAAAAACCACTTGAAACTCGTCAAGGTAAAGGTAAAGGTAACGTTGAAGATTGGGTTGCTGTAGTTAAAGAAGGAAAAATTATGTTTGAAATTGATGGTGTATCAGAAGAAGTTGCGCGTGAAGCTTTAAGACTTGCTTCTCATAAACTACCAATCAAATGTAAATTTGTTAAAAAAGAAGAAGGAGGTAACTAGAAATGAAAGTAGAAGAATTAAGAAAACTTAGTGATGAACAGTTAAATGCTAAAATCACAGAAAGCAAAAAAGAATTATTCGAACTTCGTCTTAAACAATCTACCGGTTCTCTAGATAAACCTTCTCAAATTAAAGCTTTAAGAAAAACTGTTGCAAGAATGAAAACAATTCTTAAAGAAAGAGAACTAAATAATGGAGGTGCTAAATAATGGCTGAAACTAAAAGACAAGAACTAGTTGGAAAAGTTGTAAGTGCTAAAAATAATAAGACTATTACTGTTTTAGTTGAAACATACACTAAGCATCCACTATATAAAAAGAGAGTTAAATATTCTAAAAAATATACTGCCCATGATGAAAAGAATGTGGCAAAAGAAGGGGACACAGTAAGAATAGTTAGTACTAGACCACTTTCTAAAACAAAACGTTTTGAATTAGTTGAAGTAGTAACTGAAGCTGTGATTTTATAGGAGGTATCATTATGATAGAACAAGAAACTCGTTTAAAAGTTGCTGATAACACTGGAGCAAAAGAATTACTTGTTATTCGTGTTCTTGGTGGTAGTAAGCGCAAATATGGTAATATCGGTGATACCGTTGTTGCTACTGTTAAGAAGGCTATTCCTAATAGTAACATCAAAAAAGGAAAAGTAGTTAAAGCTGTAATTGTTAGAAGTGTCCAAGGTGTTCGTCGTAGTGATGGAAGTTATATTAAATTTGATGATAATGCTTGTGTATTAATTAAAGATGATAAAACTCCAGTAGGAACACGTGTACTTGGCCCTGTAGCTAGAGAACTTCGTGAAAAAGATTTCATGAAAATCGTATCTCTTGCTCCAGAAGTACTATAGGAGGTTTATATGAAAGTTAAAGTTAATGATAAAGTAAAAATTATTGCCGGTAAAGATAAAGGCAAAGAAGGAAAAGTTTTACAAACTTTCAAAAAAGAAGATAAAGTTATCGTTGCTAATATCAATATGATAAAAAAACATATTAAACCAAATGGTCAAGGGGAAACAGGCGGAATTAGGGAAATGGAAGCCCCAATTCATGTTTCAAATGTAAAAGTTATTACAGAAGACAAAAAAGCTAAAACTACGAAAAAAGAAAAGAAAGCTAATTAGGAGGTAAAGTTATGAGTAATTTTAAAGAATTATATACAAAAGAAATTAAACCATCATTAATGAAAAAATATAATTATAAATCAATAATGGAAGTTCCTAAATTAGAAAAAATAGTAATCAACATGGGTGTAGGAGAAGCTGCTCATGATTCCAAATTTATTGAAGCAGCTGCTAAAGACTTAGAAATTATAGCTGGTCAAAAACCAATAATTACTAAGGCTCGTAAATCTATTGCTGGTTTTAAACTTCGTGAAGGAGCTACAATAGGAGCTAAAGTTACTTTACGTGGTGAAAAAATGTATTATTTCTTAGAAAAGTTAGTTAAGATCTCTCTTCCTCGTGTTAGGGATTTCCGTGGTGTATCGAAAACCGCTTTTGATGGACATGGTAATTACACTTTAGGAATTAAAGAACAATTAATTTTCCCAGAAATAAATTATGATGATGTGTTAAAAGTAAGAGGAATGGACATTGTTTTTGTAACAACAGCAAAAACTAATGACGAAGCTAAAGAGTTACTTGCAGGCTTTGGAATGCCTTTTAGAAAGTAGTTTGGAGGAATAAATAATGGCTAAAAAATCAATGGTAATTAAGAGTAAACGTGCTCCTAAATTCAAATCTCGTGCGTATACTCGTTGTGAGAGATGTGGTAGACCTCATGGTGTATTACGTAAATATAAATTATGCCGTATTTGTTTTAGAGAACTAGCTAATAAAGGACAAATACCAGGCGTAAAAAAATCAAGTTGGTAAGAAGGGAGGAATTTAAATGGTAGCAGATAGAATAGCTGATATGCTTACAAGAATTCGTAATGCTAATCAAATGAAATATGCAACTGTAGAAGTACTTGGCAGCAAAATGACTTTAGGCATTGCCCAAATTCTTAAAGAAGAAGGATATATAGCTGATTATAAATATGAAAAAAATATTAAAGGTGATAAATTACTTATCGACTTAAAATATACTGATAAAAAAGAAAGAGTTATTACTGGTCTTAAAAGAATCAGTAAATCTGGATTACGTGTTTATGCTAAAAGTGATGAAATTCCTCGCGTTTTAAATGGACTTGGAATTGCAATCATCTCAACTTCAAAAGGATTAATGACCGATAAAAAAGCGCGTGAAGCTGGTCTAGGAGGAGAAGTACTTGCCTATATTTGGTAAGGAAAATGCTTATGAGTAGAATAGGAAAAAGAGAACTAGTTATACCAGATGGTGTAACCGTAACAATTGAAAATAACCTTGTTAGTGTTAAAGGTTCTAAAGGAGAGCTTTCTGCTCCTTATAATAAATTAATCCAAGTTGAAGTTAAAGATAATAAAGTAATCGTAACAAGAAGTAATGAAACAAAACAAGCTAAACAATTACATGGTACAACTAATGCTATTATTAATAATATGATAAAAGGTGTTACAGAAGGTTTCGTTAAAGAATTAGAAGCTGTTGGTGTTGGATATCGTTTTGGTGTTTCTGGTAACAAGATTACCATTAATGCCGGATATTCTCATCCTGTTGTTATTGAAGTACCAAGTGATTTAAAAGCTGAATCAAAAAGCAATACTGAACTTTCTATAAGCGGTATTGATAAACAAAGAGTTACTGAATTTGCGGCGAATATTCGTAAAGTACGTGAACCTGAACCTTATAAAGGTAAAGGAATTCGTTATAAAGGTGAATATATCCGTCGTAAAGAAGGTAAGAAAGCAGCTTAATAAGGTAAGGAGTTAAGATTATGATAAAAAAAGAATCAAAAAATATTTCTCGTCAAAGAAGACATGCACGTGTTCGTAATAAAGTATCAGGAACTGCTGCTTGTCCTAGACTAAATGTATTTAGATCAAATTCCAATATTTTCGCTCAAATAATTGATGATGAAAAAGGGATTACCTTAGTAAGCTCTTCATCTGTAGCTTTAAAATTAAAAAATGGTGGAAATATTGAAGGGGCAGCTTTAGTTGGAAAAGATCTTGCCCAAAAAGCTAAGAAAAATAAAATAGAAAGAATCGTTTTCGATAGAGGTGGATACCTTTACCATGGACGCGTTAAAGCTTTAGCTGAAGCTGCACGTGAAAATGGATTAGAATTCTAGAGGGAGGTAAGAAATGCCAAAATTTGAAAAAGACTCTAAGAAAAACTTGCTTGAAGAAACTGTTGTTTCAATATCACGTGTTACTAAAGTAACAAAAGGTGGTAGACATTTTAGATTTTCTGCTACTGTTGTTGTTGGTAATCGTAAAGGTTTAGTTGGTATTGGAACAGGAAAAGCTAATGAAGTTCCAGAAGCAATCAAGAAAGCTATTCAAGCAGCTAATAAAAATGTCATTAAAATCGCTTTAATTGATAATCGTACTATTCCACATGACGCAACAGCTAAAGTAGGTCGTGCTGAAGTATTAATTAAACCAGCTAAAGTTGGTACTGGAGTTATCGCTGGTGGTGCTGCTCGTGCTGTCTTAGAACTTGCTGGTGTTAAAGATATTGTTTCAAAATCTTTAGGTTCAAATACAAAAATTAACGTTGCTAAAGCAACTCTTGAGGCCTTAAAAATGCAAAAGACACCAGAACGTGTTGCCGAGTTGCGTGGAAAGAAAGTGGAGGAGTTATAATATGAAGTTACATGAATTAAATAGTGCTCCAGAAGCCAAAGCCAGAAAAAGAGTAGGTCGCGGTCCCGGAAGTGGAATGGGTAAAACCTCAACTCGTGGTGAAAAAGGTCAAAAAGCTCGTAGCGGCGCTAGTATCCCTGCTTGGTTCCAAGGTGGACAAGCACCATTATTTAGAAGAATCCCTAAAAGAGGATTTAATAATGCTAGATTTACAACTCGTTATGCAACTATCAATTTAAGTGATTTAAACAAATTCTTTAAAGATGGCGATGTAGTTACACCAGAAGTCTTAAAAGAAAAAGGAATAATCAAAAAAGAATTAAGTGGCATAAAGGTCTTAGGTAATGGTAAACTTGAAAAGAAATTAACTATTAAAGCACATAGATTCTCATCAAGTGCCGTTTCTAAAATTGAAAGTGCTGGTTCTAAAGCTGAGGTGATTTAATGTTTGCCACAATTAAGCAAATATTTAAGCCTTCAAATAAAGACTTAAGACATAGAATATTGTTTACTCTTTGTGTTCTAGGAATATTTTGTATCGGTACAAATATTACAGTTCCTTGGGCATCAACAATTACAAAAGAATTAGGTTTTTTAGAATTACTTAACCTAATGGCCGGAGGCGCTTTACAGCAATTTTCTATATTTGCCTTAGGCGTTACGCCATACATTACCGCATCCATTATTACTCAATTATTACAAATGGATATCATTCCTTACTTTAGTGAATTAAAAGATCAAGGATATGTTGGCCGTCAAAAGATGAATAAAATCACCAGATATTTAGGAATATTATTTGCTTTTATTCAAGGTTATGTTATATCTATTGCTTTTTTAGGAACTAAAGATGTTTATACGATTTTAAAAACAACATTAGTATTAACAGCAGGTACAGCCTTACTAATGTGGTTAGGTGATCAAATTACCGAAAAGGGAATAGGGAATGGGTTATCATTACTTATCATGGCTGGTATTATTGATTCCATGCCAGGTATGTTTAGAACGGCCTTTAATGGTTTAATTACAAGTGGAACCTATGCTCTACCTCTTGGTATTACGCTATTTAGTGCTTTTGTAATTGTTTACTTACTTATAATAGTAGGAGTTATTTGGATTCAACTTGCCGAAAGAAGAATTCCAATTCAATATGCGAATCGAAGCAATGCCGTTATTAATTCGGAAAATTCATTTTTACCAATAAAAATTAATTCCGCAGGAGTTATTCCTGTTATCTTTGCTTCAACACTCCTAGCTATTCCGGTCACAGTTGTTAACTTTATTGGTAATCAAACGGCTATTGATTTTGTTAACAAGTGGATAAATTATACATCACCAACAGGATTCTTAATTTATATAGCTTTAATATTCTTCTTTGGATATTTCTATACATTTATGTCAATGAATCCTGATGAGATGAGTAAAAACTTAAATGAAAATGGCGGATATATTCCTGGGGTAAGACCCGGAGCTCCAACCAGTAAATACATAAGTAATGTATTATCTAAAATAACAATTGTTGGTTCTATCTTCTTAATTATAATTGCTGGACTTCCAATAGTATTCTCGCATTTTTCTGGTTTAGGTTCATCGGTAACAATCGGAGGAACGGGATTATTAATCGTTGTTGGAGTGGCAATTGAAACATATAAACAATTGGAAAGTTCAATTGTCAGTCGTAGTTATACAAGGAGAAGAAAAAGAATATGAAAAATATAATCTTTATTGCTCCTCATGGAACAGGTAAAGGCACTCAATGTCATTTGATAACCGAGAAATTTGGTTTTAAGCATTTATCAACTGGGGATTTGATTAGATCAGCAATAAAGAAACAAGATGCTTTTGCTAAAGAATTAGAAAAAACAATTAATAGTGGAGCTCTTGTTAGTGATGAAATTGTTTTAGAAATGCTTAAAGATTATTTAAAGGCCAATGAGCAAGCGAAAGGTATAATTTTTGATGGTTATCCTCGAACTTTAAATCAAGCTTTTGCTTTAGATGAGTTAATGAATGAGCTTCAAGAGAAAATTGCTAAAGTATTTTATCTAGAAATAACTAAAGAAGAAGCTTTAAAAAGAACAATGGGACGTTTGATTTGTCCTAATTGCCAACAATCATATAATAAATTTTATGAAAATTTAAAACCCCAAAAAGCGGGAATATGTGATAAGTGTGGTAGTTCATTAATTACTCGTGATGATGATACAGAGGAAGCCTTTAATAATCTCTTTGAAGTATTTATGGAACAAACTCTACCAATTTTAGATTATTATCAAAATAAAGGTATATTAAAAAAAATAGATGCTTCTAAAACACAAGAAGAAATGTTTAAAGAAGTAGAAGAAGAAATAAATGAGGCATAGAAATGATTAGTATAAAAAGTGAGCGAGAAATTGAGTTAATGAAAATAGCTGGTAAAATAAATTATGATACACATAAATTACTAGCCAGCAAAATTCGTCCAGGTATAACAACTAAAGAACTTAATGATATTGCCGATGATTATATACGTAGTCAAGGAGGGATACCATCGTTCAAAGGTTACGAAGGTTATCCTGCCTCAATTTGTACTTCCGTTAATGAAGAGGTTGTGCATGGTATACCCAGTAATCGAAAATTAAAAAACGGTGATATTATTTCTATCGATATTGGCGTTATATATAAAGGCTATCATTCTGATAGTGCTTGGACCCATCCTGTCGGGACAATTAGTGATAAAAAAGCCTATCTTTTAGAGCATACTAAAAAATCTTTATACGAAGGTATTAAAGAAGTAAAAGCGGGAGCTAGACTTCATAATATCGGGGCTAAGATTGAAGAATATGCTTTAAAACATCATTTAGGTGTTGTTAAAGAACTAGTTGGTCATGGTGTTGGTCAAAATCTTCATGAAGATCCAGATGTGCCAAACTACGGGAAATATGACACAGGATTAGTTTTAAAGGCTGGTATGACTATTGCCATCGAACCGATGCTAAATTTAGGTACAGAAAAAATATATTTACTTGATGATGACTGGACAATAATAACTAGAGATAACAAACCATCTGCACATTTTGAACATACTGTTTTAGTAACAGAAGATGGTTATGAAATATTAACAGGAGAGGAATAAATGGCTAAGGAACAAAAATTAGAAGTTGAAGGAAAAGTAGTAGAAGTCTTAAAAGGTGGGGACTATTTAGTCGAACTTGAAAATGGACACACTGTTACTGCCTACGTTTCTGGTAAAATGCGCGTGAATATGATACGTATCCTACCAGGTGATACCGTAACAATTGAAATGTCCCCTTATGATTTAACACGTGGGCGTATTATATGGAATAAAAGATAATTGGAGGTAATCTTATGAAAGTTAGACCATCGGTAAAACCGATTTGTGCAAAATGCAAAGTTATTAAAAGAAAAGGAAAGACACTAGTAATTTGTGAAAATCCAAAACACAAACAAAGACAAGGTTAATAGGAGGAAATTATGGCACGTATTAAAAATATTGAATTACCAAATGATAAACATGTAGTTATTGGCTTAACTGCTATTTATGGTATAGGTCGCAACTTAGCAAAGAAAATTTGTGAAGCTGCAAAAGTAGATACTACAAAAAAATGTAAAGATTTAACTAACGAGGAAATCACAGCTTTACGTACAGAAATCGATAAAGAGATTGTTGAAGGTGATCTTCGTCGTGAAGTACAAATGAATATTAAAAATAAAATGGAAATTAATAGTTACCAAGGTATTAGACATAAAAAAGGTCTTCCTGTACGTGGTCAAAGAACATCTCGTAATGCTCGTACTCGTAAAGGTAAAGGTAAAGTAGTAGCTAACAAGAAAAAAGTAGGTAAATAGGAGGTTAAATAATGGCTTATAATAGAAGAAAAAGAAAAATAAAGAAAAATATTCCTGAAGCTGTAGCTCATATTCATTCCACTTTTAATAATACCGTTGTAAGTATTACTGATAAAGAGGGAAATGTCATTTCTTGGGCTTCTTCTGGAACTATTGGATATAAAGGTAGCAAAAAGAAAACTCCATTTGCAGCTGGTCTTGCCTCAGAAGCAGCCGCTAAAGCCGCAATGGATTCAGGCGTAGTTAAGGTAGAAGTTAAAGTAAAGGGTTTAGGACAAGGTCGTGAAAACGCTATTCGTTCATTACAAACTGCAGGATTAGAAATTACATCTATTTCTGATGAAACACCAATACCACATAATGGTTGCCGTCCACCAAAACGTCCAAGAAATTAATGAGGGGAAAGGAATTATTAAAATGAATATAAGATTTGAAAAACCAGAATTTAAAATTGTCGAATACATGGATAATAATCATTATGGAAAATTCGTTTTAGAACCACTTGAAAGAGGCTTTGGAACAACAATCGGAAATGCTTTACGTCGTGTAATGTTATCTTCTTTACCAGGAAGTGCGATTACTAGCGTGAAAATTGATGGCGTAATGCATGAATTCCAAAAGATTGATGGGGTAGTTGAAGATGTAACTGCTATCATCTTAGCTTTAAAAAGTGTAGTTATTAAAAATCATGCTGATGAAGAAAAAATTATGAGATTATCAGTATCTAAAGAAGGCCCTGTAACAGCAGGAGATATTGAAACTGATGCTGATATCGAAATCGTTAATAAAGATTTAGTTATTTGTAACCTTGTTAAAGGTGGTAAAATCGACATGAAAATGACTGTTGGTAATGGTCGTGGTTATGTTGATTCTAAAGAAAATCAAAAATTAATCGAAGCTAAAGAAGTTGGTATGATTCCAATAGATTCGATCTATTCACCAATTGAAAGAGTAGCTTATGAAGTAGAACCTGCTCGTGTTGGTCAAAATGAAAATTTTGATAAGTTAGTTATGGAAGTTTATACTAACGGAGCAACGACACCAGAAGAAGCAATGGCTCTTTCAGCTAAAATATTAATTGAACATTTTAATATTATTACTGATTTGAATTCTATTAGTGATTTTTCAGGTATGATGGCGGAAAAGAAAATAGATACTATCACTAAGACATTAGAAACTCCTATTGAAGAAATTGAATTTTCTGTTCGTGCATATAATTGCTTAAAAAGAGCGGGAATTCATACTGTTCAAGATTTAATTTCTAAAAAAGAAGTGGAAGTTACAAAAATCCGTAATTTAGGTAAAAAATCATTAAAAGAAGTAATTGATAAAGTTAAAGAATTGGGACTAGAGTTCCGTGATTAAGGAGGTAAAACATGTTATATAGAAAATTAAGTAGAGAATCTAGAGTTCGTCGTAGCATGCTTGCTGGTATTACTAAAGATGTTATCATGAATGAATCAGTTGTAACAACTGAAGCTAGAGCTAAAGAAGTTCGTAAATTTGTGGATAAGATGATAACTTATGGTAAAAAAGGAACTTTAGTTGCTCGTCGTAATGCTTTGGCTTTCTTACATAACGATCAAGAAGTTGTTAATAAAATATTTAATGACTTAGCTAAACGTTATGAAACAAGAAATGGTGGTTATACCCGTATCATTAAAATAAAAGAAAGAATCGGAGACGATGCTTTAGAAGTAAAATTAGAACTTGTTTAAGTTCTTTTTTTATTATATTAATATGCTGATTTTTTCTAATAAATAATTTTTGGTTAATTATTCAATGATAAAATGATATAATTAAATTAGAATAGGAAGATGAAAATGGTAATAAAAGATGGTAATAAAGCTGTAAGTGATGTTGCTTATTATTTTAGTGAATTAGCAGCTATATATCCGATAACTCCATCTTCACCGATGGCAAGCAATACTGATGATTTGGCTAGTAGTGCCCAAAAGAATATTTTTCATGATAGGGTTAAAGTAGTGGAAATGCAAAGTGAAGCAGGGGTAGCAGGGGCTTTACACGGGGCTTTAATCAGTGGTTCTTTAGCTAGCACTTTTACCTCTAGTCAGGGTCTTTTGCTGATGATTCCTAATATGTATAAAATAGCCGGAGAAATGCTTCCCGCCGTTATTCATGTCGCCTCTCGTAGTTTAGCTACCCATGCTTTATCTATTTATGGTGATCATCAAGATATCTATGCGGTAAGACAAACGGGTTTTTGTCTGCTTAGCTCTTCTTCCGTAGAAGATAGCCAATATATGGCTGCTATTGCCCATTTAGCCGCAGTCGAAGGCTCTTTACCTTTTTTGCACTTTTTTGATGGATTTCGAACTAGTCATGAAATAAATAGTATCAAAGACATTGACTTAGAAACTATCGGAAAATTACTAAATAAAAATAAAGTTCAAGAATTTCGAAATAGAATGTTAAATGTTGATAACAATATACAAAAAGGTATGACTGAAGGCGAGGACATTTACTTTGCCTCAACCGAAGCGCGCAATAAAGATTATGAACAAATAGTGGAAATTGTTAATGATTATATGGGTAAAATAAATAACATCGCCGCAACTAATTATGCACCTTTTAATTATTATGGAGCTAAGGATGCTACTAATATTATTGTGGCGATGGGTAGTGTATGTGATACGATTCGTCTAGTAGTTGATAAGGAAAATAAAAAAGGTAAAAAATATGGAATGATAGAAGTCCATTTATATCGTCCTTTTAGTGCCAAATATTTAAAAAAAGTGTTACCAAAAACAGTTCTAAATATTGCCGTCTTGGATCGAACTAAAGAATTTGGAGCTCCGCATGAACCATTATGTTTAGATGTAATCAGTGCTTTAAATGATAAGGCTATTAATATAGTCGGCGGACGTTATGGATTAGCTAGTAGAGATACTACCCCTGCCCAAATAAAAAGTGTTTTTAATATGTTAGAAAGCAATTTAAAAGATAACTTTACTATTGGGATTAATGATGATGTGACTAATTTGAGTTTACCAGAAGAAAATTACCAAATAAATTTAAAGGCTCAGGAGATAATCATCTATGGCTATGGATCAGATGGTATGGTCAGTGCTAGTAAAGATATTTTAAATATTGTGGCTAAGGCCAAAGGTAAATGTGTGCAAGGTTACTTTGAATATGATTCTAAAAAAAGTGGTGGGGTAACCAAATCTAATTTACGTATTAGTTCAGAATCTGTTAAAGCACCATTTTATATTGAAAATCCTTTATGTGTAGTTATTTGTAAAGAAGAGTATCTAAATGCTTTTGCAACAATTGATAATATCAGGGAGAATGGGCTAGTTATTTTAAATACGGTTCATCAAGATGATTTAGGAAAATATTTACCTAATGAGTTTAAGAAAATTTTAAAGGAAAAACATGCTCAATTAATAACTGTGGATGCTGATACTTTGGCTCATAAATATCATTTAGATGGTAAGATTAGCAAAATTATGGAATTAGTTATTTTAGAGGTTTTAGGCGTGCCTAATGCTCAGGATATCTTAGAAAAAGGAATTACGAAAAAATTTGCTACTAAGGGTTCAGAAATAGTAGAACGAAATATTAAGGCTTTAAAAGAAGTAGAACAAAAAGTTAAAATCATCAGGGAATCCTTTACTTATCAAGAAACAGAAAAAAAAGAAGAGCAAAATATATTTGATCTTATCAATCAAAGAAAAGGCAAAATGTTAAAGGTTAGTGATTTACTTAAATATAAAGATGGAACTTTCCCTTGTAATGCTAACCACAATCGCTTAAAGATTTCCAAAAAAATTCCCAAATGGATTCCCGAGAATTGTCTGGAATGTGGTTTATGTTCTTTTGTTTGCCCGCATGGGGTTATTAGATCATTTATTTTAGATGATGATAATTATGTAATAGCTGTTAATAATGAGCAATGTACAGGTTGTGGCCTATGTATTGAAGCTTGTCCAGGGAAAAAAGGCTTAAAAGCTTTAGAATGGCATGAAAATGATGAAACAAAAGCGAATGAGGAACTTTTTACTAATTATGTTAATAAAGAGCCAGCCAATAAATATACGATTAAAAATAGTCAACTTTTAAAATCGAAATTTGCTTATAGTGGAGCTTGTGCTGGTTGTGGTCAGACGGCCTATATTAAATTATTAACCCAATTATTTCAAGATGATTTAATTATAGCTAATGCCACTGGTTGTTCAAGTATTTATGGAGGAAGTGTGCCGATTACGCCATATAATCTTCCTTGGGCCAATAGTTTATTTGAGGATAATGCCGAGTTTGGATATGGAATGTATTTATCTTATCAAACCTTACGCCATCGTCTTAAAAACATTATGGAAAAAACCTTTTCCGAGGTTTCGCCCGATATTCAAGAATATTATACTAAATGGTTAGATAATCCCGAAGATTATAAAATTACTAGAGAAGTTAAGGCTAGCTTAATTACCAAAGAACTACCTTCAGAATTAAAAGAATTAATAAATTATATTCCTTCGCGAAGCATTTGGTGTATTGGTGGCGATGGCTGGGCTTATGATATCGGCTTTGGCGGCATTGATCATGTTTTATCAAGTAATGAAAATATCAACATTTTGGTTTTAGATACGGAAGTTTACTCTAATACAGGTGGCCAAGCCAGTAAATCTTCATCCTTAGCTCAAGTGGCTGAGTTTGCTGATATGGGTAAAAAGACAGCGAAAAAAGATTTATTTAAGATGGCAATGTGTTACCCTAATATTTATGTAGCTAGTGTTTGTTTAGGAGCTAATGGTATGCAAACTATTAAAGCTTTTAAAGAAGCCTTTGAACACCAAGGACCATCGCTTATAATTGCCTACGCGCCTTGTGTAGAACAAGGAATAAAAAATGGTATGAAATGTTCTTTAGAAGAACAAAAAAACTTAGTAAAATGTGGTTATGAAATATTAATGCGTTATAGTAATGGCAAATTAACTATTGATAGTGATGAACCTGATTTTACCAAATATGAAGAAGCTTTATTAAATGAAGTACGATTTAATGCTTTAAAAATAAAAAATAAAAAACAAGCTCAAGATTTGCTTGCTTTAAATAAAGAATATGCTATTAAAAGATATAATTATTATAAAAATCTAGCTGACAAATAAAAAAAGAAGTTGCCCCCCTGAAGAGCAACTTCAAAAAGAATAAAAAGGGGTTGGCTAGTGTGATACTAGCACCAATTCGCCTTTAAGTGAATTGGTGCTTTATATACTAATGGAAAAGGTGTTTTTTGTCAACACTTTTTTTCATATTTTTAAAAAAAATTGTTTATTTTTTAGAAATAATTAACTAGGTAGGAAATATAGAACTTATAAGTATTATCTAAGCATATAAATATCTAAATATTAGACAAATAAATGTTTGTGTTATATAATTAGTATGGTGTTAATATGGAACTAGAAAATTTAAAAGGAGTAGGTCCTAAAACTTTAGAGGCTTTGCATAAACTAGAAATATATACTATAGATGATTTAATAAATTATTATCCTTATCGCTATCAAATTCTTAAACCAGAAAAGCTTACCAATACCGATATGGTCCTAACTATTGTTGGAAAAATAGAAAATACTCCTAAAGTTGTCTACATTAAAAGAAATTTAAACCGTTTAACATTTCGATTTATTACTAATGAAAAAATTATTAACGTGACACTTTTTAATCGAGGTTTTTTAAAAGACCAATTGGCTATTGGACAAGATTTAACATTAACTGGTAAATATAATGCCAAAACTAATAGTTTTGTCGCTAGTGATATTCGTTTAAAAAAAATAGAAGATACATTAATTGAGCCAAAATATCATTTAATAAAAGAAATTAAAAATAATTTATTTTTAAAATTAATAGATGAAGCTATGAAAAATTATGAAGGTATAACGGATTATATTCCCCAAACTCTAAGCGAGTCTTACCACTTTCTTTCTAAAGATTCAGCTCTAAAAGAAATTCATAAGCCCACTAATATGCAACTACTCAAGAAGGCGCAATTAAAATTTATATATGAAGAATTATTTATTTTTACTTTTAAAATAAATTATTTAAAATATAAAAATTCTTTAGAACATGACTTTTTAAAACGTACTAATCAAAAACAATTAATCGAAACATTTATAAACGATTTGCCCTTTACTTTAACTTTCGATCAACAAACCGCTATCGATGATATATTACAAGATTTTATCCATCCCAAAAGAATGAATCGTTTGATCTTAGGAGATGTAGGTAGTGGCAAAACTATTGTGGCTTTTACAGCTATGTATGCTAATTATTTAGATAATTATCAAAGTGTGTTAATGGTTCCTACTGAAATCCTAGCCAAACAACATTATGAAAATATTAAAAACTTATTTTCCAAATATTCTCTAAACATTAAATTATTAATTGGTAATATGCAAAAAAGTGAAAAACAACAAATATTAGAAGATGTCAAAAATCACAAGATCGATATATTAATTGGAACACATGCGGTTTTAAATGAGGAACTAGAGTTTGCTAATTTAGGTTTGGTCATTACCGATGAGCAGCACCGTTTTGGTGTAAATCAACGTAATAATTTACAAAACAAGGGGCAGAAAGTAGATGTTATTTATTTAAGTGCTACCCCGATTCCTCGTACCTATGCTCTAACTTTATATGGGGATATGGATACTTCCATTATTAAAACAAAACCGAAAGGTCGCAAAGAAGTTGTAACGGAAATAAAAAAAGAAAGTGAATTAAAAGAAGTTCTTTTTAAAGTATTAGAAGAAATTAAAGCAGGCCACCAAGTTTATGTAGTTGCTCCTTCCATTTTAGATTCAGAGGGAATGGAAATAGAAAACGTTGATTCTTTAAAAGAAAAGTTTACGAAAGCTTTTAAAGGGATAGTTAAAATAGGAATTTTACATGGTAAACAAAAAGCTAAAGATAAAGACAATGTTTTACAAGATTTTGCCAATAAAAAATATAATATTTTGATTTCTACAACTGTTATAGAGATCGGCATTGATGTAGGAAATGCAACGATGATGATTATTTTTAATGCGGAGCGTTTTGGCTTAGCCACCTTACATCAGTTGCGAGGTAGAGTAGGTCGTAGTTCTTTAACTAGTTATTGTTATCTAATTAGTAATTATGAAAAAGAAAGACTACAAGTATTAAAAGAAAGTAACGATGGATTTTATATTAGTCAAAAAGATTTTGAATTAAGAGGCGAGGGTGATTTATTTGGCTCTAAGCAAAGTGGCGATATGAGTTTTAAAATTGCCAATGTCCAAAGAGATTATAAAATACTTCTCCAAGCAAAAAAAGATTCGGATATATATTTAAAATCATTATTAGCAGGTAAAACGTTTAATAACTTCTATAACGAAATTATGAAGAAAATAGATTTTATCGATTAAATGTACTATAATTTAAAAGGAGGGCGTTATGGATAGAAATTTAATCAAGAAAGAAGCTTGGAATTTAACGAAAGAGAAGTTCTTAGATATATGGAAAGCTTTAATTATTAATTTTGTTATATCTCTGGCTTATGTAGTAGTTTTTAACTATATATTGAAGGGATTTAATCAAAATGTTGTTTCAATAGTGGCTATGCTTTATAACTTAATTACTATTCCTTTTTCGTTTGGTTTAAATAAATATTTACTGGCTATTGTTCGTAAACAAGAGCATAATATAAAAGATTTATTTTATTATTATAAGCATAACATAGTTGAAACTATAGTTTTATCAATGATTTTAAGTCTATGCTATAGTATAGGCTTGGTTCTATATTTAATTCCGGCAATTATCATGTACCTTTTTTTATCTTTTTCTGAAAATTGTTTAGTTGATGG
>CANRAC010000003.1 GCA_947628495.1 uncultured Bacilli bacterium | reverse complement strand
ACAACACCAATGCTTGAAGCTTTTAAAGAAGTAGATAATGTTTTACGTCGTGGCGTTCAATCTATTTCGGATTTGATAGGTGTTTCTGGACTTGTTAACCTAGACTTTGCTGATGTTAAAGCAGTTATGGAAAAACGTGGTAATGCTTTAATTGGTATTGGTATGGGTATAGGTGAAAATAGAGCAATTGAAGCCGCCAAAGCAGCAGTTTCATCTCCATTACTAGAAGCTAGTATTACAGGGGCAACTGATGCGATTATTAACATAACTGGTGGTAATTCTTTAACTTTATTTGAAGCCGAAGATGCGGCCGAAGTTGTTAGAGCCGCAGCTAATACTGATATTAATACTATTTTTGGAGCTGTAATTAACGAAAACCTAAATGATGAAGTAATTGTTACCGTTATCGCTACTGGCTTTGATGATGAAGTAGAAGCTCCAGCAACTTATTCTACTCCAACAACCCCAACTCGTACTAATCACGTTGATGATGATAATGACGATATTGATTCGGAAATTGATATTCCGCCATTTTTAAGAAATAGAGACTTCTAAAATGCTTTTCAAAGCATTTTTTCTTTACATTGAAATTTTCTTAAATAATGCTAAAATGCGTAAAGTATAGTATAATTAAATGGGTGGTCAAAATGCGCATAATTGTGAGTGCTGGGGGTACAGGAGGACATATATATCCTGCTTTAGCCATTATAAATAAATTTAAAGAAAAAGATTCTCATCTAGAAGTATTATATATTGGTACGCATAATAGAATGGAAAAAGATATTGTTCCCCAAAATAATATTAAATATGAAGCTTTAGAAATCTATGGTTTTAGTAAAACAAATATTAAAAGAGACTTGAAAAATATTAATTTAATTATTAAAGCTCGTAAAAAATGTTTAAAAATTATGCAAGAATTTAAACCTGATCTTGTTATTGGTACGGGCGGATATGTTACTTATCCGGTTATAAGTGCGGCCAACAAATTAGGCATTAAAACTTTTATTCATGAACAAAATTCTATTCCCGGTAAATCAAATTTAGCTTTAGCTAAAAAGTGTTCTTTAGTTGGGGTATCATTTAAAGAAAGTTTAAAATATTTTAAAAATTGCTCTAATGTTTTTTATAGTGGTAATCCTTGTGGTGAAAATGCATTAACTATTAAAAAAGCTGATAAAACAAAATTAGGATTTCACCAAAATAAAAAACTTGTTATTTGTGTATGTGGATCCTTAGGTAGTTCCAGTATTAATAATAAATTAAAAGATTATTTAATCAACTTTGATGACGACTATGAAGTGTTATACATTACCGGAAAAAACTTATATGCTAATTTTGCTCAAAATGTCACTTTCCCATCTAATGTTAAAGTAGTACCATATTTTGATAATTTATCAGCTTTAATGAAAAGTGCGGACTTAATTGTGACAAGAGCCGGAGCCAGTACAATTAGTGAATTATTGGCTTTACAAATTCCGGCCATATTTATTCCTAGTCCTTATGTTGCTAATAATCATCAATATTATAATGCTAAAACCCTAGAAGATAATAGGGCTGGTTTAATGATTGAGGAAAAAGATTTAACTAGTGATTTATTAAAAACAAAAATTAATGAATTAATTTCTAGTCCTACTAAATTAGAGGTTATGAAAGATAATATGCAAAAATTAGCTGTTACTAATAGTAGTGAAATAATATATAATAAACTTATCGAAAAATAGAAAGAAAGATTTTAAATGGCTGCAACTAAAAAAGTAAAGGTTAAAAAATTTAGTTTTAAAAGATTGATAATATTATTATTGATTTTATATGTCTTAATATATAGCCTATATTACATTTTTCGTATGCCTATTAAAAACATTTATATTAAAGGTACCACTTTAATTACCGACAATGAAATAATTACCGCCGCGGGCATTAAAAATTATCCTTCTATTTTTAAAGTAACTAATCATCAGATGAAAAAGAAATTAAAAAGTATTCCGTTAGTTAAAGATGTTAAAGTAAAGAAAAATCTTTTTGGGAAATTAACTTTAGAAATTAGTGAATACAAAATTTTATTTTATAATCTTAATACGCAAAAAATTGTTTTAGAAGGTAATGTGGAAATTGAAGATGATAACTCTTATAAAGGCATTCCTACACTGATAAACTATGTTCCTGATCATATCTATAAAAAATTACTCAAAGCTATTTTAAAAGTAGATAGTGATGTTTTATCTTCTATTAGTGAAATAGAATATTCACCGTCTAAAAGTAATGAAGAAATGATTGATGAAACACGTTTTATTTTAAGAATGAATGATACAAATACGGTTTATGCTAATCTAATAAATATTAAAAATTTAAATCATTATGAAGAAATATATTCCACTTTAAATAATCAGAAAGGTAATTTATATTTAGATAGTAGTAATGAAGAAAATTTTTATTTTCAAGCATATTAAAGGAGAATTATGAAGACAAATTATAGCTTAGAAATGGAAAAAATAATCGAAAATATCAAAAAGCAAAATATCGTACCTAAATTATTATTACATTCTTGTTGTGCTCCCTGTTCTTCATATGTAATTAGTACTTTAATGCCTTATTTTGATATTACTATTTTGTATTATAATCCCAATATTGAACCATATGAAGAGTATGAAAAACGCAAAGAAGAACAAAAAAAACTTTTAAAACAATTAAATAGCCCCCATCAGTTAAATATGTTAGACTGTGATTATGACAACGCTAAGTTTCACGAAACAGTTGCAAATTTAGAAAATGAAAAAGAAGGGGGAAAACGTTGTTTTAAATGTTATGAATTACGGCTTTTATATACCGTTTTAAAAGCTCAGGAAAATAATTTTGATTATTTTGGGACAACATTGACGGTTAGTCCTTATAAAAATAGTCAAAAATTAAATGAAATTGGTTTAGAATTAGAAAAAAAATACCATCTTAAATTTTTAGTTGCTGATTTTAAAAAGAAAGATGGTTATAAAAAAAGTATTGAACTATCAGCCCAATATAATTTATATCGTCAAAATTATTGTGGTTGTATATATTCGCAAAGAGGTGAAAAATAGTGAATACATTAATGACTTATATAAGTATTATTCCTTATTTATTTTATTTGTTTTTTTTAACTAAAGACGAGTTATTAAATACTAAAAAAGGTAAAGATATCTTCCGTTTTGATACTTTAATTTTAGTGGTTATTTTTGTCTATTTTACACAATATGAAATGGTATTAGTAAATAAACTGTTATTTTTTACAATTAATCTATATCTTTTAGTCAATAAATTATATGATAAGAATTTAAAAAAGAAATTATCTTTAAAAAAAGATTTCTTAAAAATAATTTTTATTTATTTATTAGCTTTTTTACTATTTTTACCTTATATATTGAAACATAAATTAACTCTTAGCTACTATTTAGCTTTTGCTTTAATTTTAGCAATTCATTTTATTGTTGTTTTTGTCAAAAAACTTTCCCAAAAATGAAACCAAAATATGACATAGTTTATCCTATGTTTTTTTTATAATCATATTTGGTGATAAGATGATAGTATATTTAGATTTAGTGTTTTTCTTAAATTTCTTTTTTGATTTTATTTTACTTTTAGCTGTAAAAATAATTTTAAAAAGAAATACTTCGTGGATTCGCTTAGGTCTGGGGGCTTTATTTGGAAGTCTTAGTATTTTTTTACTATTTTTAAAAATCAATAATTTAGAATTATTTTGTTTTAAATTATTGATTAGTATGTTTATGTTACTTATTACTTTTGGGTTTAAAAATATCCGTTATTATTTCAAAAATTTTTTAACTTTATATATAGTTAGTGCTATATTAGGAGGCTTTTTATATTTTTTAAATAATAGTTTTGCTTATAAAAAGGAAGGTTTAGTCTTCTTTCACAAAGGCTTATCTATAAATATTATTTTTTTAGTTCTAATTAGCCCAGTCATTATCTATATTTATATTAAAGAACATAAAATATTAGTTAATGAGATTAGTAATTATTACAACTTAAAAATTGTTTTTGCCAATGATTATTGTTTAAATATAACGGGCTATTTAGATACTGGCAATAATTTAAAAGATCCTATCAGTAATAAAAAAATTATTTTAGTTAATAGCAAATTAATTACAGGCAAAGTTAAAATTCGTAGTCCTATCTATGTTCCTTTTAAATCTTTAAATAATCAAGGCTTAGTTGAATGTTTAAAACCAAAAGCAGTATATATAAACAAGGAAAAATTTAATGATATTTTAATTGGTCTAAGTAAAGAAGAATTTCATATGGAAGGTATAGATTGTCTTTTAAATAATCAATTGAAGGAGAGATTACAATGTTTAGAAAATTAAAAGAATTAATAAATAGTTTAAAAACTAAATATCAAGAGTGCTTTTTTGTAGGTAGTACTGATATTCTCCCACCACCTTTAGATAAAAATGAAGAACTTGAATATATTCTGAAAGCTCAAAAGGGTGATATCGAAGCGCGTAATAAATTAATTGAACATAATTTAAGATTAGTTGTTTTTTTAGCCAAGAAATATGAAAATACCGGATATGATATTGAAGATTTAGTTAGTATTGGTTCGATTGGTTTGATTAAAGGTATTAAAACTTATAAGTTAGATAAGAATATTAAATTAGCCACTTATGCTTCGCGTTGTGTCGCAAATGAAATATTGATGTTTTTAAGAAAAAATAAAAAAAGAAGAGGAGAAATATCTTTTGAAGATGCTTTAAATTATGATTCGGAAGGGAATGAATTGCATTTAGAAGATATTTTAGGAACTGATAATGATATAGTGATAAAATCGTTTGAAGATAAATTGGATAAACAAGTTTTATCTAAACACTTAAACGAATTAGATCCGCGCGAGAAGCAAATTATGATTTTGCGTTATGGACTTAATAATACCGAAGAATATACCCAAAAAGAAGTCGCTGAGCTTTTGGGTATATCTCAATCTTATATATCCCGGATCGAAAAAAAAGTAATAGCTAAGTTAAAAAATATTATGAACGTTTAAGTTTTTAAGACTTTAGACTATTGAAAATTCATAGACCTTAAAGGTCTTTTTTGATATAATAAAATTGGTGAAGAAAAATGGCTTTAACGCGTAGTGAATTAAGAGAAAAAATAATGATTGTTTTATACCAAATCGAAATATTAAAAAAATATAGTGCTAATTATGATATTGAAGAAATTATTAAAGATAATATCGAAGTTGATAATGAATTTGCCCGAGAAATAGTATATGGTGTAACTACGCATTTTAATGATTTAGATGCCTTAGCTAATAAATATATGGAAAACTGGACTATAAATCGTATTGATATGACAGGAGCATCTATTTTAAGAATGGCTTTATACGAATTATATTATGTCGATACTCCGGATATTGTCGTTATAAATGAAGCGGTGGAACTTGCCAAAAAATATAGTGATGATGCAGTGCGCAAAATAATTAATGCAGTTTTGGATAAGGCTTTAAATGAAAAATAATAATTTAATTAAATTAGAAGATTGTATTAATTATCATGGTTTTAATGATGGCTATATATATTTATTACCGAAGGGTTTTATTAAATTAAAAGATGATAATATTTACTTTTTTAAAAGATGTGTAAAAGATTTAGCATATCGAGAGCTTATTGCACATGAAATAGCAGACTTTTTAAAAATCCCTTCTTTAAAATATCATTTAATAAGGATTCCTAATAAAGAAGGTAATTATGATTTAGGGGTTATTTCTTTAAATTATCAAGAAGCCGGATATAAGTATATAAAAGGCATTGATATTTTAAAAGATTTTTATAAAGATTATAACCATGAATGGAATGAATATATTAATAATAGTACGATATTTAATAATTTAGAAAATATTTGGTATGCTTTAGAACACCGCTATCAATTTTCTTCAAATAAAAAAGAAATTGTTGCTAAGCTAATGCATCAGTTAATTAATAATATCTTTTTGTTCGATATATTTTTGGCTGATTCGGATCGTCATTTTATTAATTGGGAAATAAAAGAAAAAGATGACGATGTTAATATTAATATACTATTTGATTGTGAAGATATCTTATTAAAAACTGAATACGGTCCACGACTAACCGTTAACTATGAAAATCGTAAAACAGATTGGTATTGTAATTTAGAATATTTTTTAAAGAATTCTTCTTTAGAATTTCAAAATTTAGTTTTAAATTATTATAATTCATTGACACCTATGAAATTTACTTATTTAATGATGCAAGCAGAAATTAATAATAAATGTCAAATACCTCTTACAACCAAGGAAGAAATGATAAAAAAATATCAACAGCATTATTTAAAAATCCATGATATAATTAAAAAGGTGATTAAAGATGGAAACGAAGTATGTATCTATAAGCTTAATAAATAAAGCCATTAAAAATGTTATAGATGTGCAGCCTTTTTTACAAAAAGTTTATTTAAAAGGGGAAATTTCTAATTATAAAGGTCATACTCGTGGACATCTATATTTTTCTTTAAAAGATGAATCTAGTAAAATTAATGCCGTGATGTTTGCCTCCGCTGCTTCAAAACTAACTTTTGTTCCTCAAGATGGCATGAACGTTTTAGTAGAAGGAAGAATTAGTGTTTATGAGGCAAGTGGATCTTATCAAGTTTATGTTGAAAAAATGAGTGAAGATGGAATCGGTAATTTATATTTAGAATATGAAAAACTCAAAAAAAAATTAGAAGCGGAAGGTTTATTTGCGGAAGATCATAAAAAAATAATTCCGAAATATCCCAAAACAATTGGAATTATTACGGCTCCTACAGGGGCAGCAGTTCGAGATATCATCAGTACGATAAAAAGGCGATATCCTTTAGCTCAAACTATTTTATTTCCTACTTTAGTGCAAGGTGAACTAGCTAAAGATAATATTGTTAAACAAATTGAAACCGCTCAAGATTATGATTTAGATTTAATAATTTGTGGACGAGGCGGGGGCTCTATTGAAGACTTGTGGGCTTTTAATGAGGAATGTGTAGCTAGAGCCATTTATAATTCAAAAATCCCAATCATAAGTGCTGTTGGTCATGAACCGGACTTTACTATTGCCGATTTTGTCGCTGATCTGCGTGCGCCCACGCCAACCGGAGCAGCGGAGATGGCCGTTCCTAATTTGGTAGATTTACAAACTATTTTAAAACAATATGAAATTAGATTAAATGAGAATATAACCAATAAAATTGCCAGTTTTAATAAGCAATTAGATTCCATTAAAACTTCATATATTATTAAAAATCCTTTAGCTATATATGAAGTAAAAGAACAAAAATTAGATAATTTAATGACTAATTTAAACAGTTATATAAAAAATTTAATCAATAATAAAAAAATGCAATATAAAAATATTTTAAATAAATATATTATTCAAAATCCGGAAAGCATTTATGAAAAAAAAGCTTATCAGTTTGAACTTATTGTCAATAAAGTAAAACTTTTAAATCCTTTAGGTATTTTAGAAAAAGGATATTCCGTTGTTAAAAAAGATGACAAAATTATTAATAATAAGCAAATGCTTAAAGTTAATGATTTAATAAATATTAAAATGTTTAAGGGAAATGTTAAAGCAAAAGTAACAGATATAGAAAAGGAGTAAATCATGAAAGAAGAAAAAACATTTGAAGAAAATTTAAGTGAACTAGAAAATATTGTTAAAGAATTAGAACAAGGCAATATTGACTTAGAAAAATCTATTGATAAATACACAGAAGCAATGAAACTAGTAAAAGTATGTAGTGATAAATTAAATAATGCTACTGAAAAAGTAAATAAAATTTTAACTGAAAATGGTCAATTAGAAGATTTTGAAATATCTGAGTAAGATTATGAATAAAAATGAAAAAAGTATTAGCAAGACAAAACCTGCGCCAGTTACCATAATTTATTTAAAATGTTAAAAGGCAAGCCCGTTTTTTCTAAATCATGGGAAAGAAAATTTTATAAAAATAATAAAGATATATTGAAAAAAATTCAAAATTATAGTCCTATTTTAGAGTTTATTGGCGATAAACAAGATAGAGATTATTTTTATAATTATTTAATTGTTCACTAAGAAGATTTAGATATCATAACAAAAGTAGTAAATAAAATAGAAAAACTGGGAATAAATACCACTAAAAATTAAGTAGTATTTTTTCGTTGACAATAACACTAGGGGGGGGGGTATAATTAAGTATATAAGAATAATATATACGGAGGATACCCTCATGAAAGAAAAAATAATAGAAAAAGAAATAAAGAAAGCCCAGAAAAAAGGAATATATAATCCCAAACTAAAATTAGGAATAGTAGCCCTAATATTAGTAATAGGAACAGTAATAGGGATATCATATGCATATTATACAGGAACAGCAAATAATACATTAACCATAAAAGGAACAGTAAGTAAGAAAATAATGGTAAGAGTAGAAGCAGGAGAGCATGGAACAGTTGAATCAATGAAGTATGCCACAGCTCAAACTGATTATAATAGTGCTGCAACTTTTACGTTAAAACCAAACGAAGGATATCAATATAAAAATGTAACATGTAAAGAAACTAATAATAGTAGCACAGATGTAACAAGCAAAGTAACATCTAGTTATAATAAAAGTAATAATACCTTAACAATAACTCCAAGAACAAGTAAAGATGTAACATGTACAGTAGAGTTTGAACGAGTAAGGACATTAGAAGAGATAAAAACCGATATAATAAAAACAGCAAAATCTGGCACTCCTAATTTTAGCACAGGCTGCCCAACAAATGGAGATACTACCTGCAGTGGAGTATATAAAATGACAGATTATAATGATATAAATAATCTAAACACAAAAACTGGAACAAGTTATTACTTCCGAGGTAAGGTAGATAATTACGTCAAGTTTGGGCAAGGAACAACTAAAAATAGTCCAAACAGTAAAACAGATTTAATCTGGCGAATAGTGAGAGTCAATGGAGATGGAAGTATAAGATTAGTATTAGATAATGATTTAGGAGCAAGTGATTTTAACAGACCAGGTACAGCAAATAAATACGCAGGCTACACATATGACAATGAACAACCATGTACAAACTCTAGTCCATGTACTGGTAAAGATATAGCAACAAACAATGAAGAAAGTATAGGAACAACAGATCACGGGGGAACAAATAGTACTATAAAGAAAAAATTAGAAGCATGGTATTATGATAATTTAAAAAGTTATGATAGTTATATAACTTATGGAACATATTGTAATGATACATCATATGGAAGTGGAAGTGTAAATTACGGAGCATATCAAAGATTGCAAGCTAATTCTTCATCAGTCACCCCTCAACTAACGTGCCCAGACCCTAAAGCAAGATCTGGAACACAATCATCAGATGATGTAGATAGTAATGGATATCATACCTATGGAGGAGTATATAAATTAAAGATAGGACTATTAAGTGCAGATGAAATAGTGCTAGCTGGATTTAAGCCAACTAGTAGTAGTCCATATCCAACAACCTCCAATTATCTATATTATACAGGTTCTTATTACTTTTGGAGTTCGTCGCCTGTCAGTTCGAATACTGATCGTGCTTATGTTTATTACGGTTACCTGGTTAATCGTTCCTTATCTAGCTATAACGTGGATACTACAAGCGGCGTACGTCCAGTTATCAATCTAAAAACTGATAATCTAAATGCCACTGGAGAAGGGACAAAAGAAAATCCGTTTGTTATAAAATAAAACGATTAATTAGCTGGTAATTTGTACCAGTTTTTTAATACCATTTATTGGTTAAATGAGAAAAAATAGATGGGGTATACTAATTTTGGAAGTGATAGTATGCAAAAAAAGTTATCTAAATTGATATTTTTATGTATTTCTTTTTTAATCTTTCCTTTAGGAGTTTTAGGATATTCTGATTATATAATTCCCGGAGGAGAAAATGTAGGAATAGAGATAAATAGTAAAGGTATAATGGTTATTGGTTTTTACAAAGTAAATGGTAAATTAAATAAGGGTACTCCTAATATTAAAGTTGGTGATGAAATCGTCAAAGTAGGTAATAAAAATGTCAGTACTACAGAAGATTTAATTGCCGCTATTGAAACAGAACGCAATGACCAAAAAGTCAAACTAATCGTTTTACGTGATGATAAAGAAAAAGAAATAAACTTAGATTTAATAGAATCAGATGGAATTTTTAAAACAGGTTTATATGTTAAAGATAATATTACAGGAATTGGAACTTTAACATATATTGATCCCCAAACAAATATCTATGGAGCTTTAGGCCATCAAGTAGCTGAAAGTAATTCTAATACAACTATTGAGGTAAAAAGCGGTTTAATATTCCGTAGTTTAGTAACTAGTATCGATAAAAGTGCTAGTGGTAATCCTGGTGGTAAAAATGCTAAATTAGATTATAGTACGAAATATGGTAATATTTTACAAAATACCCAGTATGGTATATTTGGAAATTATACGGCCGGATTGCCTAAAAAGACTTTACTTAAAGTAGCTACACCCGAGGAAATTGAGATTGGTAAAGCTTATATTTATACGGTATTAAATAATGAAGAAATAGGAAAATTTGAAATAAATATAAATAAAATTGATAAAGAAAATGAAATAAAAAATATTTATTTTGAGGTGACAGATGCCAACTTATTAGAAAAAACAGGTGGGGTAGTTCAAGGAATGAGTGGCTCGCCAATTGTGCAAAATAATAAAATAATCGGAGGAGTAACTCATGTTATAGTTTCTAATCCAACGACAGGAATGGGTATTTTCATTACGACTATGCTTAAAGAAGGGGAAAAATAAAAAGCCAAAGTAATTTTTGGCTTTTTAAGATTGATGATTTTTATTGATTAAATATTTTTGTAAAATGCTCATAAAATGATTATTAATTGCATTTTGATCTTCTTTCGTATCAGCTTCGATTCGATAAGTTAGGCAAGGGGTAGTGTTACTAGCCCGAAGTAGGACCCAACCATGCTCATAGAAAGCTTTGATTCCATCTATTTCTAATAATTTATAATTTAATTTCTCATACTCAATTTTTACTTCATTAACAATTGAAAATTTTTCTTTTTCATCTACTTTAATTTTAATTTCAGGAGTAATTAAATACTTGGGAACATCTTCAAACATATCGCTTAAATTAAGAGTAGCTTTACTTAATATTTCTATGATTCTTAAACCGTTATAGATTCCGGAATCAAATCCGGGCCATCTGTCTTTAAAAAATAAATGCCCAGAATATTCACCACCAAATGGTAGATTATCACTATTTACTTTAGCCCTTGTGTAAGAAGCACCCGTACGACAAACAATGGGGTTGCCCTTTAATTTAACAATTTCTTCTTTTAATGCTTTTGAACATTTAATATCATATAAAAATGTTTTATTGGTGACATTGTTAATAATATCGCGAATTATTAAAATCATTAGATATTCTGTGGAGACAATTTCGCCTAAATTGTTGACTATTCCTAAACGATCCCCATCGCCATCAAAGGCTACACCAAGATCGGCTTTTACTTCTTTGACTTTTTCTTGTAACATAACTAAATTTTCTGCCACGTTAGGATCGGGATGATGGTTAGGAAAATTAGGATCACTAACATCATTAATCATAATAATATCTAAATTTGGAAATAAAGAATAAATATCTTTGGCAAATAAAGAAGTGGTGCCATTACCTGGGTCAATTACTACTTTTAAAAAACGATTGCCCATTTTAATATTATCTTTGATTAACGAACTGTAATAGGGAAGAATATTAAAATCTCTGACTGTTCCTTGACCTTGTAAAAAATTTCCTTTTAAAGTAAAATCACGAAAGTCATAAATTTGTTTACCGCGAGCCATTCCCAGATTATCAAAAGTAAATTTAAAACCATTATATTCTTTGGGATTGTGACTAGCTGTAACCATTAGGCCAAAAATAATATTAGTTTTAAGACAGGCATAAGCAAACATGGGTGTCGTACAAAGGCCTAAATTAACCACATCAACACCGCTATCAACTATGCCTTTAATTAAATTTTTACTAAGAGCAGGACTAGACAAACGATTATCTCGACCTACTACACAGACATTTTGATTAAAATTTTGTTTAATATAACTACCATAACTTTGACCAATAATATAAGCGTCGTTATCCGTTAACTCTTTGTTATAAATTCCTCTTATGTCATATTCTCTAAATATTTCTTTATTCATTATTTTCACCATTTTAAATATACCATTTTTTTAGATTCTAATCTATGGTTTTAACGATGTTTACGATGATATGGCAAAATTAGACATTTTTTCAAAGCAGGTATTTTTGCAAATTTTAAAAAAAGGTCGTATAATTAACTTGAGCGTGATCCTTATGATTAAAAAAATTCTTATTCCTTATGCCACTTATGGCAATGGACATAAAGTAGTAGCTAACTATATAAAAGAGAGATTTGAAAAGAAAAATCCGGATATTGAAATCGAGACTTTAGATATCCTAGATTATGCGACACCTTTTATGAGAAAAGTAAGCAAAGGCTTATTTGAAAAAACCATGTTTGCTAAAAATCCTATTATATGGGAGTTAATTTATCGTTTTTATAATCATAAATTTCGTTCTTTAGGCATGCGTAAGCTATGTTATCATTTATTTGATAATGACAAAATGCGTTCTAAAATAGAAGAATACAATCCGGATATTATTATATCCACGCATTTTTTTGCTAGTATTTTAGCCTCTAAATATCTCAAAAATAATCTTATTCAAAGTAAACTTTATACGGTCATAACTGATTATGAGGTTCATGAAGTTTGGACTAAGTCTTTTAAATATGAGGAAGCAATTATCGTTAGCAATAAAGAAATGAGTAAAGAACTAACTAGTAAAGGCGTCCCTAAAAATAAAATTAAAGTTTTTGGTATCCCTTTATCTGATGCTTTTTGTGCGGAATTAGATGTTAAAGCTTGTAAAAAGAAATTGAAATTAGATAATGGAAAATTAACAATTTTATTTTTTGGGGGTGGCAATAATTCGAGTGTATCTTTTCCTTTCTTAGAGCATTTAATTCGCGAAAAATATGATTTTAATATAATTTTTATTGCGGGTAAAAATAATGATCTTAAAAAGCAAGTTAACGACCTTGTAAAAAAAGAGGGTACTAAAAATATCCAAGTGTTAGGTTTTGTTGATGGCGTTAAAGAATATATGACAGCTAGTGATTTAGTAATAACAAAACCTGGTGGTCTTACTGTTACCGAATGTTTATTTTTAAAAAAACCAATGCTTTTAATTAATAAAAGTGCCGGCCAAGAAAAAGCTAATTACAAATATTTAGTTAAAAATAAATTTGCTTTAAAAGCTAGTAATCCGAAAGAATTTGGGACTTATTTAACCAAAATTATCAAAAATCCGCAAATTTTAAAAAAGATGAGCGATAATATGGCTCAGGATAAAAAGAAGACGGCAATTGATGAGTTATATAGTTTAGTAATGAAAGAGCATAAATTTAAAGTTATAAATAAGAAGAAAGTTTGACAATTTGGTCTTAAAATAATATAATAAAAATCGTTAAAAGCAATTGACAAAGACGTTAATATATGAAGTTTAAAGAGAACTGATGGGTGGTGCAAATCAGTAAACAAAATATATTAAAGATCACTTTGGATGCGTTATATTGAAAAAAGTAAATATAAACGGGTTACTTACGTTACAAGTATTAAGTGTATGATTAAAATCATAAATTAAGGTGGTACCACGGGTATAACTCGTCCTTTAGTTTATGATTTTTTTTAAGGAGGTAGATAATGAATAATTTAGTTGATGAAAATATGTCAATTTTTGAAATTAGGAATATTGTTAGTCAAAGAATATATGAATTGATTAACAATAATGCAGCCGTTTCTTTTAATATTGAGCAGTTAAAAAAAATTCATTATTATCTATTTCATGATATTTATCAAAACGCTGGGCAATTACGGAAAGATAACTTATTTAAAAAAGAACAAATTATCAATGATGAAACAATTTTATATGTTAACTATCAAGATATCGAAAATTATTTAAAGTATGATTTAGAAACGGAAAAAAACTATAATTACCAGGGTAAGACTACGGAAGAAATTTTAAAACACTTCGCTAAATTTACCGCTAATATTTGGCAGGCTCATCCTTTTTTAGATGGCAATACGCGAACAGTTGCCGTATTTATGATGATTTATTTTAAACAGCTCGGTTTTCAACCGGATAATGAAGTTTTAAAAAATAATTTTAGCTATTTTCGAAATGCTTTAGTTTTAAGTAATTGCTTAGGAGAAAATATGCTCCCGCCGTATCAATATTTAATTAAATTTTATGAAAATGTCTTATTTGCCCAAAATAATGAATTAGATATAAAAGAAATGTTGGAATTTAATGAAAACGAAAGAAGGAAAAGATAATGAAAAATTTTAAAGAATTAGATAAAAGACCTGTTAGTGAGGTAGAAGAAAGTATTTTAGCTTCTTGGCAAAGCGTCAATGCTATGCACGATGAACAAGTGAAAATCCATGAAAATGATAAAACGTTTGTCTTTTATGATGGACCAGCTTTTGCTAATGGTTTTCCGGGATTACATCACATGGTATCTAAAAATTTAAAGGATACAATTACCAAATACCATGTTATGAATGGCCATAAAGTAATCCGTAAAATAGGTTGGGATACCCATGGTTTGCCTATTGAAAATCATGTCGAGAAAAAATTAGGTATTTCTTCTAAGAAGGAAATTGAAGCTTTAGGAGTCGATAAATTTAATGAGGAATGTCGTAAATCAGTACGCGAAAACGAAAGTGCTTTTTCGGATTTAACGAGTAAAATGGGTCAATTTTTTGATATAGAGCATCCTTACTTAACCTATAAAAATGAATATATTGAAACCGAGTGGTGGATTTTAAAAGAAATGTTTCAAAAAGGAATGTTTTATGAAGGAACACGTGTTGTCCCTTATTGTCCGCATTGTGGAACGGGTCTGGCCACTCATGAAGTAGCCCAAAATTATCAAACAGATACGGCTATAACAGTTTATGTACCATTTAAGAAAAAAAATGAAGATGTTTATTTCTTAGTCTGGACTACAACACCATGGACTTTGATTGCTAATGTAGCTTTATGTGTTAATCCGGGTGAAGATTACGCTTTGGTGGAATCAAAAGATACTGAATTTATTTTAGCTGCCAAGCTTGTTAATAAAGTATTAGGTGATGAAGCTAAAATAATCGAAACTTTTAAAGGAAAAGATTTAGAATACCAAGAATATGAGCAATTAATTCCTTCTTTTGCAGTTGATAAAAAAGCCTTTTATGTAACTTGTGATAATTATGTTACGATGGAAGATGGAACGGGTATTGTTCATATTGCTCCGGCTTTTGGTGAAGATGATGCTAATGTAGGAACTGCTTATGATTTACCATACTTAAATCCGGTTGGTAAAGATGGTTGTTATGTCGGTGGTTTATGGGATAAGAAATTCGTTCATGATGTTAATGAAGAAATAGTTACTTATTTGAAAGAAAATGGCAAATTATTTAAACGTCAAAAGGTAGCTCATGAATATCCTCATTGTTGGCGTTGTGATACTCCATTAATTTATTATTCCATGCCTAGTTACTATATTAAAGTCTCCGAAATGCGTGATGATTTAGTCAAAGCAAATTCTCAAGTAAATTGGTATCCGGCTTATGTTGGAGAAAAACGCTTTGCGAATTGGCTTGCTAACGCGCGAGATTGGAATGTTTCTCGTAGTCGTTATTGGGGTAGTCCTATCCCTTATTGGAAGTGTGAATGTGGCCATGCTGAAATGATTGGATCAATGGCCGAATTAAAAGAAAAAGCAATAGAAACAATTGGTGATGATCTTGATTTACATAAACCATATATTGATAATGTTCATCTTAAATGTACCAAATGTGGAAAGGAAATGACTCGTATACCGGATGTATTAGATTGTTGGTTTGATTCTGGTTCCATGCCTTTTGCTCAATATCACTATCCTTTTGAAAACAAAGAATTATGGGAAAGTCAATTTCCAGCTGACTTTATCTGTGAAGGTATTGATCAAACAAGAGGTTGGTTTTACACTTTAATGGTTATTTCTACGTTTTTAAAAGGCTGTTCACCATTTAAAAACGTCTTAGTAAATGATTTGCTTTTAGATAGTGAAGGTAAGAAAATGAGTAAATCTCGCGGCAATATCGTCGAACCATTTACAACTATCAAAGAATATGGTGCTGATACCGTAAGATTTTATCTTCCTTATGTTTCACCTGTATGGACGCCTTTAAAATTTGATATTTCCGGCTTAAAAGAAGTTTATTCAAAATTCTTTAACCCTTTAAAAAATTCCTATAGTTTCTTCGCAACATATGCAAATATTGATAAAATAGATACCGATAAATGCCAAGTAGCTTATGAAAAAAGAGAAGAAATAGATAAATGGCTTTTATCAAAATATAATCAACTTGTAAAAGATGTTCGTACTTCTTTTGCTGAGTATGATTTAAATAAAATGGTGCATTATTTAGCGGACTTTGTGTCCGAAGATTTATCTAACTGGTATATTAGACGTAATCGTAATCGTTTTTGGGGTAATGAACTTAATGAAAATAAAAAAAGTGTATATATTACGACTTATGAAGTATTAGTTGGTTTAGCCAAATTAATTGCGCCAATAACACCTTTCATATCTGAAGAGTTGTATCGTAATTTAACGAATGAAAAATCAGTGCATTTAAGTGATTATCCAACCGTTAATGAAAAATTAATCAATAAAGAAATTGAAGAAAAAATGGATTTAGTTCGTAATTTAATTAGTATAGGTCGTATGGCCCGAGAAGAAGCCAAGATAAAAGTACGACAACCAATTAGTGAAGTTATTATTGATGGTAAAAATGAAATCATTTTAAAGGATTTAGTTAATTTAATCGAAGAAGAGTTAAATGTTAAAAAGGTTGTTTTTGAAAAAGATCTTTCTAAATACATGAATTTTACAATCAAACCTAATTTTAAAGTGGCGGGGCCTATATTTGGTGGCAATATTAAAGAGTTTACAACTATTTTAAATAACTATAGTGAAGATGATATTAAGGATTTACAAAATGGTAAGACGCCAACAATAGAAATTAATGGGGAAAAGTTTACTATTTCTTTGGATATGGTAGATATTCGAATTAACTCCAAAGAGGGATTTGATGTTGGTATGGAAAATAATAACTTTATTATTTTAAATACTAATTTAACTAAAGATTTAATTGAAGAGGGAATTGCGCGTGAATTTATTTCCAAAGTTCAAAATTTACGTAAATTAAATGGCTTAGAAATTGAAAATCGTATCGAGTTAGAATTTAATGCTCAAGATAATATCAAAGAAGCACTTTTAAGCAACGAAGAATATATAAAAGGAGAGACTTTAGCGACTAGTTTTAAATATAATCCTAGTGATTGTTCAGAAAAAATTGATATTAATGGCAATGCTGCTAGTATAAATCTAAAAAAGGGTGCTTAAAATAAAATATGACTAAAGTAATTCACCCTTTAAAACCTATTTATGATAAGAACTCAAAAATATTAATTTTGGGTTCTTTTCCTTCTGTTTATTCACGGGAAAAATGCTTTTACTATGCCCATCCGCAAAATCGCTTTTGGCGGGTTTTAGAAAATATTTTTAATGAAAAAATAATAGATAAAGAAAGTTTTTTGCTTAAACATCATTTAGCTTTATGGGATGTTATCGCATCTTGTGAAATTAAAGGTTCTGCTGATGCTAGTATTAAAAATGTCAAAGTTAATGATATAGGGAGTTTAATAGAAAAGACAAACATTCAGAAAATTTTAATTAATGGCCAAAAAGCTTATCATTTATACTGCAAATATTTCCAAAATAAAATACCCGTTAAAGTTGTAAGTTTACCTTCAACCTCGCCAGCTAATGCCACTTATAAATTAGATGATTTAATTAAGATATATAACGATAATATTATTGACAATTAGTAAAAATGATGCTAGGATAAAGATGTATTAAATGAAACAACTTTCATATAATACTAAAAAAGTTGGAATACCCTTGCCATAGTAGGGAATTAAAAAAGATACTAGAGTTTAGGCTTTACTCTAGTTTTAATTTCAAAACATTAGCGAACAATATTTCGTAAAGAAAGAAGGTGGCAAAATGAAATCATTAAAGTTATATTTAATTGATGATGATTATATTAAGTTTTTAAGAAAATTAATTAAAAAAGTTCACGTATTTTACAATTTATATTTAAAAAATCATTTAAGTCCAAATCAAAAAACTAGATGTTGCGATTTTAAAATATTGGAGAAAAACTACAAAAATTTTGGAAAAGAAGAGGTAAAACAATAAAATATTTTTCCCTTATTTGCAATTTAGTAATTTTTTTAATATAATGTATTACACGTAGGTGATTTTTATATGAAAATAGATACGGTTGAATTAAGCAATACAGCGGTTAGAGTTAGTCAATATCCTACTGATAACAAGCCAGAGTTTTTGCTAGTTGGCCGAAGTAATGTGGGAAAAAGTAGTTTTATAAATGCATTAATAAATCGTAAAAACTATGCGAGAACTAGTAGTAAACCTGGAAAAACGCAAACCTTAAACTTCTATTCTGTTAATAATAATTTTTACTTAGTGGATGTGCCAGGATATGGTTTTGCCACCGTAAGTAAAGAAAAACAAAAAAAATTTGGTTTAATGATTGAAGAATATTTAAAAACTCGCAAATCTTTAAAACAAGTTTTTATGCTTATTGATTATCGCCATAAGCCTAGTGAAGATGATTATTTAATGTATAATTATTTAAAATATTATAATTTACCTGTGACCATTGTAGCTACTAAATATGATAAAGTAAATAAAACGGCCAGAGTTAAACAAGATAAAATGATTATGGAAGCAATGGATATTAAAGAGGGAGATAATTTGATTTTCTTTTCATCTATAAGTAAAAAAGGACGAGATGAAATTTATAAGATTATTGAAAGTTATTTAGAAAGTGTCTAAAGCTTTCTTTTTTCTTTGTAAAAAAGCAAATTCTGTTTTATACTAATAATAGGTGAGAAATATGAAAAATAAAAAGGGTTTTACACTTGTAGAATTACTAGCAGTTATTGTTTTATTAGGAGTTTTAGTAGCTATTGCAGTTCCGAGTGTATTAGGCATATCTAAAAAGATAAAAGAAAATATGTATGAAGCTAAAGTTAAAACTATAGAGGTAGCAGCAGAAGCTTGGGCTGATGATAATAAAAATAGTTGTAAAACTTTAAAAGATCATAATATAGGATTTTTAATTTCCGAAGGTTATTTAAAAGCGGATGACAAAGAGGGTAATATCAAGAATCCTGTAGATAATTCTGAAATGAAGGGAAAACAAATATCTGATTATATCAATATTGTAAGTTTATGTAAAGGCATGCCTACTATAGTAAATAGTTATAATGTAACTCTTGCCACAGCAAATAAAGTTCAACAAAATGTAACTAAGTATTTTAAAGGAAAAAATGTAGATAAAACATGTTTTGACAAAAAGTTTGCTAATAAAAATGTGAATAAGTATTTACTGTCAGAGGTTGCCGAATGTATTAGTTCTTATAATAAAGATGAGTTTGAATTTCTTTTAGATGATGGTAGTAAAGTAGAGGATTATGGAGTTTATTTTGCGACTACTCCCGGAGAAGGTGCTTATAGCGTTAAACGTTATCAATATGAATACAAAATAGATTTGTATAAAGATAATGTAAAATATCAGACAATAACTACAAAGGTAGATATTAACAATCTTCCTAAAACTATTAATATAACTATCCCGGCTGGTTATAAATACAACTCTACTAATTGTGGTGAGATACAGCGCTCTTACAACAACAATTTTACAATATCAGCTAAATCTTCTTATTATAAAAATGAAAATTGTAATATTTATTTTGTTCCCGATATAGCAACTAAAAACTAAAATTATTGTTATTTTCGGTTTTTTCTGGTAGAATACAACCTTAGTTTGGAGGTGCCTTATGAAAAAAACTGTATGTTTAATAGGAAGACCTAATGTCGGAAAAAGCACCATTTTTAATCGTTTAATAGGTGAGAAAAAATCTATAATTGCTGATAATCCTGGAATTACTAGAGATCGTATTTATGGAAATGTAACGTATAAAGATAAAACTTTTCTTTTAATTGATACGGGTGGCATTGATATGGGTCGAGATAACTTTAATGAAGATATTAAAGCCCAGGCCATGATTGCGATTGATGAATCAGATGTTATTGTGTTTATTGTCGATGGAAAAGAAGAATTGACAAGTAATGATTATCTTGTTCGCGATATGTTAATTAAAACAAATAAAAAAGTAATTGTGGTAGTAAATAAATTAGATAATCCTCAAAAAGAAGAATTAATTTATAATTATTATGAGTTAGGTTTTGAAACTGTCATACCATTAAGTGCTATTCATAATAATGGCTTTGATAAACTTTTAGAGGAAATAACTAGAGATTTTAATGAAAATGAACAAATAGAAGAAGATATTTTAAAATTTTGTATTATTGGTCGTCCCAATGTGGGTAAAAGTAGTTTAATAAATGCTTTATTAAATGAAGATCGTTCCATTGTCTCTAATGTAGCAGGTACTACACGAGATGCTATTGATACACGTTTTCGCTATGATAATGAAGATTACATAGTAATTGATACAGCCGGTATGCGCAAGAAGGGAAAAATATATGAGAATATTGAAAAATATAGTTTAATTCGCTCTTTAAAAGCCATCGAGCGTAGTGATGTATGTGTTGTTGTTTTAAGTGCTGAAGAGGGAATAATTGAGCATGATAAACATATTGTCTCTTATGCTATATCTTCGGGGAAAGCTTTAGTCTTAGTAGTAAATAAGTGGGATACGATTGCTGACCCTAATGAAGAAATTAAAAAATGGAAACAAAAAATTGCCAATGAATTTCAATTTATTCCTTATGTTAATGTCGTGTTTCTATCCGCTAAGACTAAAAAAAGAATGCATATGCTAATGCCCGAGGTTATCAAAGCTTATGAAAATTCTTGTAAGCAAATAAAAACTTCTATATTAAACAATGTAATTATAGATGCCATGAATTTGCATAATCCGCCTTCTTATAAAGGCAAAAGATTAAAAGTTTATTTTGTTTCTCAAACCGAAACAAAGCCCCCTAAATTTACTTTTCAAGTTAATAGTAAAAATTTAATTCATTTTAGTTATGAAAGATATCTCGAAAATAAAATAAGGGAAAATTTTGATTTAACTGGCACCCCTATAATTTTACAATTTAAAAATAAAGGAGAAGCAAAATAATTGATGCTTCTCTTAATTTTGGATTGTTTTTTGATCAACTCGTTTTTTATTAATAATTTTTTGTTCATCAAAAGTTAGTAAATCATTAGGACTTTTATCTATAGCTCGACTAATTTTCTCAACAAAATCTAAGGAAACATTTTCTTTTCCTCGTTCAATGTTGGCTAAGTGTTTAATACTTAATTTATATTTTGAATAATATTTTTCTTGCGATAAATTTTCGGAAAATCGATAGTAACGTAAATTAATCCCTAATATTTTATTTAATGATGGCACTGCTAATCACGTCCTTAATGTTATTATTAGCATTTTGCTAAAATAAGTCTACCTAGTTATAGCTTGATAAAAGTTGACTTCTAAAGCTTTGTCATTTATTATAAAACAGTAGGTAGGGAAATATGAAAGAAAATTATTGTTATGAAAAATTAAAAAAATTACGGGAATCTCATAATCTGTCATATGCGCAAATGGCTAAAGAATTGGGACTTAGTACGAGTTATTATTGGCAAATTGAAAATAAAACTAAAAATTTATATTATAGTTTAGCAGTTAAAATTGCCCGATATTTTAGTTTGAAACCTGATGACATTTTTTATGAATAACTAATAAAATCCTTTTGCATATATTAGATGTAGGAGGATTTTTTAATGAAATTTGGTGATGATTTTTTTAAAAAAGTCGAAAAAAAAACTAAGGTTGATAAAGATACAATTATTAGCTTGGCTCAGAAATTACAAAATGGGAATATGAAGGATGAAAAAACCTTAAGAGAAGTTATTAGAACTCTAAGTACTATGACTAATAAAAATGTTAGTAAAGAAAAAGAAGATAAAATTATTGATACGATATTAAAAGATAATGTTCCTAAAGATGTCGATAAATTATTTTAAAATACTAAATTTAGTATTTTTTTTCATATCTTTTTGTATTTGGCATAGATATTTACTAAGAAAGAAAAATGAGGTGGAGATATGAACAAAGACGAAATAATTTCGTCCATAGCTAAAAGAGGAAATGGCGAAATATATATAGGTATTGTTGGCGCAGTTAGAACAGGTAAATCGACGTTTATTAAAAGATTTATTGAAAATTTAGTAGTTCCTAATATTGAAGATGAATACGAAAAGAAAAGATGTTTAGATGAAATTCCGCAAAGTGCTCAAGGCAAAACTATTATGACAACTGAGCCCAAGTTTGTTCCTAGTAATGGGGCTAATATTAAAATCAATGAATTTTCCGCTAACATTCGTTTAATTGATTGCGTTGGTTATGTAGTTCCTAATGCCACAGGATATTTAGATGACGATGGTACACCAAGAATGGTTAAGACTCCTTGGTTTTCCGATCCTGTCCCTTTTATAGAAGCCGCGGAAATTGGCACGCAAAAAGTAATTCAAGATCATTCAACGATTGGCATTGTTGTTACAAGTGATGGTTCTTATGGAGAACTTGATCGTAATGATTATTTAGAAGCCGAAGAAAAAGTGATTTCTGAATTAAAAAGTTTAGGCAAACCATTTATTGTTATTTTAAATACAATTCATCCTACGAATACGGAAACTGTTAGTTTAGCTAGAGAAATTAGTGAAACTTATGATGTAGAAGTAATGCCAATTAGTGTAGAAACTATGAACGAGCAAGAAATATATGAAATCTTGAAAAAGGCTTTATATGAATTCCCAGTGTTAGATATCAAAGTAAATATTCCAGAATGGGTTCATGTTTTAAGTAATACTCATGAATTAAAAAAACATTATTTAGAAAAAATTACCGAGAGTGTCATAAGTGTTGATAAAATTAAAGATATTGATAATATAATTAAGAATTTTGAAGATAGCACATATATTAATAAAGCTTATATTAGTGAAGTGGATGCTTCAACCGGCATAGTAACTCTTAATTTAGAAAGCCCTGATAGTTTATATAATGATATCTTAAATGAAATGATGGGCGAATCAGTCACAACTAAAGCTGGACTTCTTAAAATGTTTGCTGACTATAAAGAAGGTAAAAGCGAATACGATCAAATTAAAAGTGCTTTAAAAATGGCTCGTAGTACAGGTTATGGTATTGTTTATCCAACTTTAAAAGATATGAAATTAGAGACGCCCGAAATTATCAAACAAGGTTCTCGTTATGGAGTTAAATTAAAAGCTGTTGCTTCTTCCATTCATTTAATGCGCGTAGATGTGGAAAGCACTTTTGAACCAATAATTGGTAGTGAACTTCAAAGTAAAGAATTAATTGATTATATTATGAAAGATTTTGAAACAGATCCAGCGAGCATTTGGAAAAGTGAAATATTTGGCCGTAGTTTAGATGACATTGTTAAAGAAGGTATTCAAGCTAAATTATCAATAATGCCGGAAAATACTCGTTATAAATTATCCCAAACTGTTACTAAAATTGTTAATAAAGGCGCCAATAATTTAATAGCCATTGTTATTTAATCTATCAACTGATAGATTTTTTTAATATTTCCAAAATCTATAGTATAATGATGACAATAGGTGGTAGTAATGAATAAGTATTTGCGCAGGTTTTTATATGTTATTATTTTAGTTATGGCTTTAGCTTGCTTTGCTTTGGCGGGACTAAAATTACATAATTTGCAAACAACAACTACCAAAGAGTCCAAAAAAACCGAGAAAGTACCTGAACAAAAAGCAACTACTAAAAAGTTATCTTTGATTATGGTCGGGGATGCTTTAATTCATGAAGCTGTTTATAATGCTGCGAAAACTAGCGATGGCAGTTATGACTTTAAACCTAAAATCGCCAAAATAAAACCCATTATTCAAAATTATGATTTAGCATTTTATAATCAAGAAAGTATTATTGGCGGAAAAAACTTAGGATTATCTACTTATCCGCGTTTTAATTCTCCTGAAGAAGTAGGCGATGCCTTTTTAGATGCGGGATTTAATTTAGTTAGCCTAGCCAATAATCATACGCTAGATAGAGGCGAACAGGCTATTTTAAACTCGTTAAATTATTGGCAAGATAAACCCATCTATACCGCTGGCAGTTATGAATCATGGGAACAAAGAGATAATATAAAAATCGAAACTAAAAATGGTATTAGATATGCTTTACTTGCCTATACCACAGTTACGAATGGGCTTTCTCGACCACAGGGAAAAGAATATTACTTAAATGTGTACGATGAAGAGCAAGTCAAAAAAGATGTAGAATCTCTCAAAGATAAGGTGGATTTATTAATGGTGAGTATGCATTTTGGGACCGAATATTCATTAAAACAAAACGCCGAACAAGAACAAATTGCTAATTATTTAGCTTCTTTAGGAGTTAATATTGTGATTGGCCATCATCCTCATGTTATTGAACCGATTACTTTTATTAATGATACTCTCGTTATTTATTCTTTAGGTAATTTTATTTCTGGGCAAAGAACGATTGATCAATTAACGGGATTAATGGTCGGCATTGATGTAATTAAAGAAGAAGATAAGCCTATTAAATTCGAAAATTTAAGCGCGGAATTTACTTATACAAAAACACGTAATTTAACGACGGGAGCTTTTGATTTTGAAGTAATACCTTATAATGAACTAGATGAAAATGTTCTTCCTAATTTTGCTGAGCATAAATTAAAATACGCGGAAATTGTTAATCAATTGGGAGCAAATGCGCAAATAAAGTGAGAATTATGCGAAATTTCGCAGAAAATGGCACTTTTATCTTGATTTTAAAAAGTTTTTTTGATAGATTTAGTATGTAAGGTATGGACCTTATAATAAATATTTATGTGGGAGGTAGACAATATGTCAAAAAATGAA
>CANRAC010000002.1 GCA_947628495.1 uncultured Bacilli bacterium | reverse complement strand
CAACTTAATACAATTTATTTTGGACAAGTAAATACAACTGCTTTTATAATAATTGCATTTACTTGTCCAAGTAACAATTTTTTTCTTTTGAAATTTTTTGATTGACATTTTCTCCAAAAAGCGCTATTATAGGGCATAAAAAGAAAAGAGGTTTGTTTTATGAAAGAAAATTCAATAAAACGTAAGGTTATAAGTGTTGTTACAGCAATGGGGTTACTTTCTGGGGCAACAGCTCAAGCTGTAAGTGCAGCACGTAATGATTATTATGATGAATATGATCCATATTATAATGAATATTATAATAATAACAATTATAATTTGGATAATCATATTAATGTGGATATTCAAGATCCCGCTATACTTCAAAGATATTTAGCTGATCATGCCAAAAATTGTACAGATTATGATTGTGCCGCTCGTGGTCATTATGATTATTTACAAGAATACTATCCAAGTTATTACCCAGAGTACAATCCTAACTATTATCCAGAATATAATCCAAATTACTATCCAAATTATAACCAATATGAAGACAATTATGTTTCAGATGATCAATATGATAATCAAAACTATGAAGGAGTGCTATATACTTTAGTGAAGTATACTGCTGATGGTAACGCAGTTTATGCTTATTCTGGAACTCAAGATGTAGCTAAATATGGCTTTAGTGGCTGGCAATTAAATAGTTTATATAACAGTAATGACTATTCATTAAATTCTGTATTTTATGAAGAAAAATATCGTTTTGGTAATAACTTTGATTGGAATGAACAAATTGTTAATTTAATAAATCAAACATCTGGCTTATATATTTGGAGATATTATGATGGAGATGTTCATTATTGTGTTTCTCCAAATATGTTACCTAATTCTGATAGATATGAATTTAATAGTAAATATTTTGTTGCAAATGATTTAAAATCACAAGAAGAATTACCAACATATGAATCAGTACAAGCAAGAGGCTATTCTAGACAATTATATTAAAAAGGGGTATAAAGTAGAGAAATCTACTTTTTTTGTTGTTAGCAAAACCTTAACTTTAGAATAATTTGAGTTTTCTTAAGAAATTTAGTAAAATGTTAGAAAGGAGCAATTTTATGGCTATAAAAAATATATGGGCTAATTTTAAAAAATACCAATTTTTATTAAAACAATTAGTTTCCCGCGATTTTAAAGTAAAATATAAAAGAAGTGTTTTAGGTGTTTTATGGAGTCTTTTAAATCCAGTTTTACAAATGGTGGTAATGGCCATTGTCTTTTCTAATGTATTTAAATTTAGCATGGAAGGGGTTAATTATTTAGTTTATTTGCTTACCGGACTTGTTATGTTTAATTACTTTAGTGAAGCATCTAATTTAGGAATGTCTTCAGTTGTTGGTAATTTCTCTTTAATTAATAAAGTTTATATTCCTAAATATATATTTCCTTTATCCAAATGTTTATTTGTCGGAATTAACTTCTTGCTAACTTTAATTCCTTTATATGTTGTAATTATAGCCACGGGTACGGGTCTTTGTTGGCAACATTTACTTTTACCTTTTGTCTTTTTATGCTTATTTTTATTTACAGTAGGTATGGCCCTAATATTATCAACTATATCTGTATTCTTAAGAGATATGTTTTATATCTATGGTATCATTATAATGATTTGGACGTATTTAACCCCAATCATGTATGATATCAATATGATAACATCTTGGTTTATTCAAATATTTAAACTAAATCCTTTATATCAATTTATTAACTTTGCCCGAACTATTATTTTATATCATCATACTCCGACATTATTTCAGTTTGGAGCCTGTGCTTTTTGGGCAATAGTTGTTTTTATAATTGGTCTTGTCGTATTTAAGAAAAACCAAGATAAATTTATCTATTATGTTTAGAGGTGAAGCTATGGAAAAAAATAATATGATTGAAGTTAAAAATGTTTCAATGCGTTTTAATCTGGGTGTTGAAAAAAATTTCTCATTAAAACAATTCTTTGTTGATTTCTTTAGTTTTAAGAAAAAAAAGAAAAAGAAAGAAGAGTTTTGGGCTTTAAAAAATTTAAATTTTGATGTTAAGTCTGGAGAAGTAGTTGGTTTTGTGGGCAGTAATGGGGCTGGAAAATCTACCTTACTTAAAATAGTAGCGGGCGTTATGAAACCTACTAAAGGAACTGTCAATTCTTATGGCAATATATGCCCGATGATTGAACTGGGGGCGGGATTTGATCCCGACTTAACAGCTCGTGAAAATATTTATTTAAACGGGGCAGTTATGGGCTATAGTGAGGAATTACTTAATCGTAAATTTCAAGAAATTGTTGATTTTTCCGAATTACACGATTTTTTAGATGTGCCTGTAAAAAACTTTTCTTCTGGTATGGTTGCTAGGCTAGCTTTTAGTGTGGCTACTATTGTTGAACCAGAAATATTAATTGTTGATGAAATTCTATCCGTGGGAGATATTGCTTTTCAAGCTAAAAGTGAAGAAAAAATGTTGAGTATGATTAGGGGAGGTACCACTGTTTTATATGTTTCTCACTCCATTGAATCTATCAAGAAATTATGTGACAGAGTTGTGTGGATTGAACACGGCGAAGTACAAATGATTGGTAAAACTGAAACGGTAATTGAGAAATATTTAGAATTTATGGGAGTTAAATAGAGAATGAAAAAAATTTTATTTATTTCCAAAAATTTAGATATAGGCGGAATGGAAAAAGCTTTAATTCTGTTATTAAATAAACTAGTAATAAAATATGCGATTACATTAATATTAGAAGAAAAAAAAGGTATATTATTACCTGATTTAGATTCAAGAATTAAGGTAGAGGAATATAAATTATCTTCAAGTAAAAATGTTTTTGTGCGTAGATGTAAAAATTTAATTCATAAAACTATATGGAAATGGCAAAATCACAATAAATATGATTTTGCTTGCAATTATGCAACATATTCCTTGATTGGATCTTATCTTGCTCGCATTGCCTCAACCAATAATGCTTTGTATGTTCACTCAAATTATTATGAAGCTTTTAATCATAATGAAGAAGCTTTTCAAAACTTTTTTAATTCTTTAAAAGTATCCGCATTTAAAAAAATTATCTTTGTTTCTAATGAAGGGAAAAGTTCATTTAATAAAATTTATCCAAGTTTAGAAAATAAAACGGTAGTAATTAACAATTTGATTGATTATCAATTTATCCAAGCCAAAGCCGCAAAAAAAATAAAACTTCCTTATCAAAAAGATAAACTTAATTTATTATTTGTGGGCCGCTTAGATAATGATTCTAAAAATTTTAAACGAATGTTTAGAAGTATGGCCTTAGCTATTAAAGAAAATCCTCAATTAAATTTGTATATAATTGGTGATGGTAAAGATAAAAAATTATGTGAAAACTTGCTAAAAAAATATCAATTAGAAAAATATGTATTTATGTTAGGGGCTATTAAAGAACCTTATCAACAGATGAAAAATTGTGATGCTTTTTTATTAACTTCTAATTATGAAGGTTTTCCTGTTGTTTTAATTGAAGCTTTAGTGTTAAATGTTCCTATTATCTCGACAATAAGTGCTAGTGATACGGAAATAGATTTACAAGATTATATTCTCAAAATTCCTTTGGCAGAAAAGGATATTGCTAAAACATTAAGTAGCTATAAAAAGTCAAAAGTAAATTATAAACTGGATTTTGCCAAAATAAATCAAAAAAGGATCGAAAAAATAATAAAAATAATTGATGAATAAATCGATAAAATAGTAAGCGAGGTGAAAATTGATGGAAAAGTACATTCACTACTGTTGGTTTGGCGGGAAGCCTTTAAGTAGATTGGCAAAAAAATGTCTTAAAAGTTGGCAAAAATATTTGCCAGATTATAAAATTAAAAGATGGGACGAAACTAATTGCGATATTAATGAATGTCCTTTTGTTAAAGAAGCATATGCAAATAAAAAATGGGCTTTTGTCGCCGATTATTTTCGTACGAAAGCTTTAAATGAATATGGTGGTATATATTTTGATACCGATATGAAAGTGACAAAAAATATTGATAAATTTTTAAAAAAAGAAACTTTTTTAGGGGTTGAATACGGCGGAGCTATTGCTGTGGGAGTGTGGTACGAAAAACATCCTCAATCTTATTTAACGTCTAAATTATTACAAGTCTATCAAAACTATGAAAGATTTTCTATAGATAAAATTAGGGAGTATAGCATTCCTAAATTAATTACGGAATTATTAATTCCTTGTGGATACAAAAAGGAAAATGAAGAAATACAAAACTTAACTAATAATATTACCATTTATCCGCGTGAGTATTTTTATCCTTTATCTGATGATCATAAAAATAATAAATTTACAGATAATACTTGTATGATTCATTATTATGATGCCTCTTGGATTCCGAAAAGCGAGTATATTCGCTTTAAAGTAGAAAGAACGTTTGGGAAAAAATTTGGAGGGACTATTTTAGACTTTTTGGTGAAAATAAAAAATATAATAAAAAGATAATAGGGTTTAGATATAACAATTGTATTATTTTGTCTAAATTGGTATAATTTTATGGGAGGTTAGGAAAGATGAAAAAATATATTCACTATTGTTGGTTTGGTGATAAACCTTTAAGCAAACTGGCCTTAAAATGCATTAAAAGTTGGCAAAAATATTTACCAGATTATGAAATTAAAAAATGGGATGAAAGTAATTGTGATGTTAATGAGTGTCCCTTTGTCAAAGAAGCATATGCAAATAAAAAATGGGCTTTTGTCGCCGATTATTTTCGTACGAAAGCCTTAAATGAATATGGTGGTATATACTTTGATACGGATATGGAAATTATAAAAAATATTGATCATCTTTTAAACCATAAAACCTTCTTAGGTGTTGAAGATACGGGTGCCGTAGCCGTGGGAGTTTGGTATGAACAAACTGCACATGCAGTGTTACCAGAGCTTTTATTAAATAAATATAAATCTTTTTCAAAATTTGTTGTGGAAGATATGAATAAAAATAGTATTCCCCATTTAATAACGGGAATATTAGAGGATATGGAAGCAATTTCCGAAAATAAAGGGATTAAACATTTAGAAAATGATATATTCATATATCCAAGAGATTATTTTTATCCTTTAAGCATGCATCGTGATAATAACATATTTACAGATAATACGTGTATGGTTCATTATTATGACGCCTCATGGCTTTCTAAAAAGCAAAAGTTAGAGATGCATACTGTAAGATTGATTGGTCGAAAAAAAACACTTTTTTTAGAGGATACATTTAAGAAAGTTAATTTAGTAGTGCGTAAAGTCGGGAGAATTATATTATTTCCCATTGCATTATATCGTCATAAAAAACGCAAAGATAATTTAATTGATGCTGAATATTTAGAAAGAAAAGATAATACTATTAAATTAATTTATCAAAATAAAGATAAAGATTATATAACTTTTTATAATAAAAAATGGTTTGGAGTAACGAGTGCTACAAAAGAATTATTTGAAAATTTAGTGGACTGTGGTGAATTATTTCGCAAAAAAGATATTAAAGAAATAGCAGCAGCAATAAAAAATACCCAAATAAAACAAATAGTATTTAGTTCTTTTGCAATTGGATGGAAAGATTTGGCTATATCTTTAAAAAAAGATAATCGAAATATTAAATTAAAAACTTTTTGGCATGGAAGTCACTCTCAAATTTTAGATGAGTATGGTTGGAATCGAAATTTAGAAATTATTCAATTACACAAACGAAACATTATTGACATTATGGGAACATGTAAAAAAAGTTTAATGGAATTTTATAAACAGCAGGGATTTAAAGCTCAATTTATTACTAATCGAGTTATTTTAAATAGTAAACCTACTATAAAACAACGAAAAAAAGCTAAAAAATTAATTGGTATTTATGCTGCTAAATGTGATGACTGGCGCAAAAATATGTATACGCAAATTGCTGCAGTAGCATTAATAGAAAATGCCGTTATTGATATGGTGCCATTAAATGATGATGCCATTGCTTTTGCTAAATCTTTAAATGTTCCCATTCAAGGAGAACACAAATCCATACCAAGAGAAAAATTAATTGAACGTATGGCAAAAGATGATGCAGTGTTGTATGTTACATTTTCTGAGTGTGCTCCTATGTTACCATTAGAGGCTTTAGAAGTGCAGGTTCCATGTTTAACTGGTAATAATCATCACTATTTTAAAAATAAAGAGTTAGAAAAATATTTGGTAATTAATGAGGAAGATAATCCATTTATTATTAAAGAAAAACTACTTTTAGCCATTAAAAATAAAGATAAAATTAATAAATTATATAAAGATTTTGCCAAAGAAAATAATTTAGAAAGTAAAAAGGAGCTTAAAAAATTTTTAGAAATGTGAGGTATTATTATGATTGAAAAAAACTTGGACTACATATATAATTTAGACTATCTTATTTTTGTGCCCGAATTAGATAGTAATTTGCTTCCTAGTTTTCAGACTACTTTTAAAAATGTTGTCGTATTTAATAATAATATTAAAGAATATGAGTTATTGCAAAAATTTCTAAAAGTTAATAATATTAAAAAAGTTATTTTTGTTGATTATATTTTAGAATATGAATATGTTATAGATTCTATTTATGATTCTATAGAAGTAGAATTTATATTTACAAGAACTTTATCTGCATTAAGTGATTATTATAATTTAGTTACTTATAATTATATTTTAAGTCTATATAAAAATAAGTAAATTCGTTCTTTTAATTTATTAGATGAAAATTTAAATGAAGTTTTAAAAGATAAAAATTATAATGTTAAATTAATAAAATTAAAAACTAAGTTAAAAATTTCTAATAAAAAGAACCATACGATAGGATTGTTAAATAGTCAAAACGATGCAAAAGATAGCTTTTATAATGAACTTACCGCTATATCTTTGCTAGGTAAAGAAGCAAAAGTTTTAGAACCTAATAAAGTAACCAAGAAATTTTGTAAGGATTTTAATATTACTTTAAAAGGTGTTAAAAATTATGAACAACTTATCTCTGATAACGAAATTAATTTATATATAAATTTTACAAAAGCCAATATTATTCCTTTTTTGGATAGTATGAATAATGGAATAATTTGCTTATTAGGAAATACAAATATTTTAGATAATTATCCTATATTAAAAAAATATTTGGTAGTTGATAGCGATGATGATTGTAATGAAATAAAAGATAAATGTATAGATGCCTTAGAACATAAAAGCGAAATTTTGGAACAATACCAAATTTTTATAAAAAATTATGAAGAAACTGTTGATAAATTAAAGGGTGAATTTATAGGTGAAGAAAAAAATATTGTTAGGACTGATGATTATAAATATTTAATAACTATAGTTATTCCCATTTATAATGTGGAAAAATATATTGAAAAAACTTTACAATCAGTTTTTAGTGCAATAGTAGATAATACTGAAATTTTATTAATTAATGACGGTTCTACAGATAATAGCGCTAAAATTGCGCAAAAGTTTGCAAGTGAACATAGTAATGTTCGTTACATATCTCAAGAAAATCATGGTCTTGGCAATGTTAGAAATGTTGGCTTAAAAGAAGCTAAAGGCAAATATATTGCTTCTATCGATTCAGACGATACTATTAATTGCAACTTTTTTAAAGAAGCAATGCCTTATTTAAAACAAGACGTTGATATTGTTATATATGATTGGCTTTCAATAATTCCTGATAAGGAAACATTTCCAACGCCTGCTTTAGATAAAATGCTAAATTTTGAAAATAATTATAAAAGTCTTTTATATGCCACAATTATGCCCTCAGCTTGTAATAAAATAATTAAAAAAAGTTTATATGATGAATTACATTTAACTTACGCAGAACTTAAATATGAAGATTTTAGTGCTAATCCTTTAATATTAATGAAAGCTAATAAAATTAAATATATAAATAAACCTTATTATGAATATATGATAAGATCAAATTCTATAATGCGTAATACAAAAAAAATAGTTGATTACGATATGATTAAAGTAATTAAAATTTTAGAAGATAATATTTCTTTATATAGCAACTTAACTCATAAAATAGATATTAAAGAGTTTAAAAATTATGTTTTTTGGTGGCGTATAGAAGAGTTAATAATTAATAAAATATATGATTTAGATGCTGCTGAAATATCAGATTATGTCAAACTTATCTATGATAATATTGGAGATACATTATTAGAAATATATAAGGATAATGAATTCGTTGATAATATTATTTCAAAATTTGACGATGAAACAAAAGATTATGTTATGAAAAGAAATAAAGCTATTATAAATAAGAAATTAGAAAAATTTATTTTAGCTCATAAAAAAGACTATAAAATAATTACAGCAGCTATGATTTTATATAATATTGATAATCGAGGAGAATAATAATGAATAAAATAAGAGAAAATATATTAGGAAATAAGAAAGAATATTTTATAATATTTTTAATATTATTCTCTTTAGTTAGCTTTTTTATAGTAGATAGATATGCTTTAGACACTTATTTTTATGAATCAACAGGTATGAGATATAATGCAGTATATCCTTATTTTCATGATGGAAGATTGTTTATGTCAGCTTTTCTTTATAGTTTGAGTTATTTGCATATTTCTTTTGCCACCGGTAAATTAATTTCTTGGCTTTTGGCTTTTATTTCGCTATTTATTTCAATAGTGTTAGCATATAATATGTTATTAAAATATAAAAAAAAGAAGATAATAACCATATTAATAAGTTGTTGTTTAGTTGTAAATCCTTTTATAATAGAATACTTTATGTTTCCAGAATTTACGGGAATTATGTGTCTAGGTGTTTTATTTACCTTTTTATGTATTTATTGCTTAAATAATTATTTTAGTAGTAATAAAAAAAAATTATTATTAGTAGCTTTTGCCTCTTCGATGTGCTCAGTTATGTGTTATCAAGGAGCTATATCACTTTTATTTATAATTCCATTTTTGTTTTTACTAAAAGATTCAAAAAGTTTTAAAAAAGTTATAAAAAGATTTAGTATAGTTTGTTTGATTTTTTTAGCTGCAGCTCTTACTACATTTGCATTAACCAAGATTTTAGGTGCTAGCAGATTAGGCAGTAGTGTAAACTTTATAAGTAGTTTTAAAGGTATCTTAAAAGGTTTGAAAATACTTTTGCTTGAGTGTTATATGACACTTCCAAAATACATGTTAGTGATTATGGCAGGAATTACCTTTGTTTTAACTTTAATTACACTTAAAAATTATTCCAATAAATTAATATTTTATATTTTGTGCATTTTAGCCCTTTTGATTGTTCCAGCATTACCGCATTTTTTTGCTTCTTATATTTGGATGGTACCAAGAAGCAATCTTGGCTATGGTTTATTAGCTGTTTATCCAATAGTTTTTTATGCATTATACAATAAAGAAAGTAAAATTGTAGACGTAATATTTTTAAGCTGTATGGTTGTTTTATTAGTTTCTCAAACTATTTGTGCAATAAATTATGTAAAAGGAGCAATTTCCAATGATACTTTAAATTATTTTGAAGCTAAAAAAGTTTCACAAGAAATTGAAAAATATGAAAAAGATAATAATATATCTGTAAATAAAATTGTGGTTTATTATGATGCTAGTCCTACTTATGTATATGAGAATGTGAAATCAGCTGGTGATATGAACCCTCGAGCTTTTGGATATAAATGGTCTTATCGTGCTGCAATAAATACTAGATTAAATAGAACTCTTATTGATGGAGTTTCTGATAAGACTATAGAAAATTACTGTAAATCCAAGGATTGGCAATCTTTCGATGATGAACAAATAAAATTTGTAAATAATACTTTGCATGTTTGTATATATTAAAGTTATTGTTAATAGTTTATTTTTGTTTTTTAGATATGATAACTCTTGATTTTTTATAAATTTGTTCTGATAATTGTGCTATTCCAATACTTGCTAATGGAATCAATATTATTACATATGGTAGTGTATAGCGTGCTTTCATCTCCCATAGTGTGTGAAACATAAAACCTCCTAAAAATATTAAATATAATAACATGATATCGTAACTCATTTTTTTTCTCATGAATATTAAATTAATTAATGCACCACCATAGATTAATAATAACAGACTTTTTAAATATATATTAGTGTAATAATATATTTTACTATTAAAAATTTTATTGAGCTCTGCTCCTTTGTTAGCATTGTTAACATTATACCAAATGCTTTGAAAAAAAGGATTAATCCATCCTGAAACTGTCTTTCGAGAATAAAAATTTAAAGTATATAATGGATGGTTAATAAAATAATTGAATCTTTGTTTTATTAAAGATTTATATTTTTGATCAGCTCCTATTGGATTTATCCAAGCATAATCCATAGTATTTCCGTACCAACCTGCTTCTCGAATGCTTTCAGACATTCCCATGTATATGTATGAACTTGTTGGTAATGCTTGAGTAGATTTAATATCTAAAGCTTTGGTTCCAATTGATTTTATTAAAGTATTGGGTAGTAAAGCAATTGATAAGTATGAAAATAGTATAAAGGAATTAACTAGATATTTTTTTTGCTTTTTAAACATAATTAATAATATATATATTCCAGCTGCAATTATAAAAATCAAATAATTTGTTTTAATAATGTATGCTAATGAAAGCAAAAACCCTGAAAAGAACAGAAATCTATAATTGCTATTTTTCTTATACTTAATAATAAAATATATAGCATACACAGCTAAAGATAAACCTATGTAATCACCATAAACATATGAGCTTAATAATATTAGGGGTATAAAAGTTAATATTAAAGTAAAATAGATAAAAGATAAAGAAATTTTTTTAACTTTAATTTTGAATTCCTGTAATATTAAATATAATCCATAAATGGTGAAAATATTAGCTATAATATTACAATATTGAATTAACTGATAGTTCGTTGTAGAAAATAATTTATAAATAATAGTAAATGCTAAGATCATTCCCATTTGATGTGGCGATTTTGCTATATATTCATTATGATATAATGACTTTAAACCATGATTAATTATAGAAATGGCGGAATTATTAACAAGCATTGAATCATCTGTCGGAGTAATATTAGAGTAGTTTATCCATTTTATACTTATAAATAAATATAAAATTAATAAAAAAACAATTAAATATTTTTTCTTTATTTTAATATTAGATTTTGATAAAAAAGTAAAGAAAAAAATCAAGAAAATAGTAATAATTGTAATACTTAAAATTTCTTGCAAACTTACATATTGATTTAAAACATTTTCAAATTCATTTATTACTGATGATTTATATATAATGGAAAAAGTGAATAATAATAATAGCACGAATGCTGACAGTATTAATATAGTATTTTTTATAATATTATTAAATTTCATCTTTTTCATGATAGTGCTCCTTTACCTTTATTGTACCAAATTTCTGACGAAAAGTCTTTAGTATAAAATAAAATTCTTGCAAAATAAAAAGTGTTCGACTATTATAAATCTCGCTAAAAAATAAATAATATGGATTACTTGCTAATAGAAACAAAAAGAATAACATTAGATTTTGCAGATTTCTTATTTTTAAAATAATAACTAATGAGGTTATTTCTTCTACATTTTGTAAATTACGTATATTAAAATGTAAGAAATGTGGTTAAACTGATTTTACTTATTCTTTTAATTACGATATTAATCTTATTCAGTTATCAATAAATTTATTTTTACTTTTCAGGATTTCATAGGCATTTCATCAGAAGTTGGGTATAATATTTTTATAGCACATCTTTTCGATTGTTTAAGATGTGCCATAAAATTCTTTACATTGTATCATGTTTTAATTAATTTAGCATAATACAATTTACTTATTTTCTTTAATAAGATATAATTTATATATAAAATGTTAGTGAGGTAAACATGAAAACAAAAAAAGAATTAATATCGATTGTAATATCTTGTTACAATGAAGAAGAAAGTATACCTTTATTTTATCAAGAGATAATTAAAGTAGCTAAGGAAATGGCCAATGTTAATTTTGAATTTTTATTTATAAATGATGGTTCTAGAGATAAAACATTAGAAATTTTAAGAAATTTATCTAAAAAAGATAAACGAGTTAGATATATTTCTTTTTCTAGAAATTTTGGTAAAGAAGCAGCAATGTTTGCTGGGTTAGAACACTCAAAAGGTGATTATGTAACTTTAATGGATGCTGATTTACAAGATCCTCCGTCTTTGCTTCCTAAAATGTTTAAAATTATTAAAGAGGAAGGATATGATTCAGTAGGAACGAGAAGAGTTACTAGGAAAGGCGAGCCGCCAATAAGAAGCTTTTTTGCCAGAATGTTTTATAAGTTAATTAATAAAATGAGTAAAGTTGAGATGGTTGATGGCGCTAGAGATTACCGTTTAATGAGTAGACAAGTAGTTGATTCCATTATCTCCTTACAAGAATATAATCGCTATTCTAAAGGTTTATTTAGCTTTGTTGGCTATGAAACAAAATGGCTAGAATATGAAAATGTTGAAAGAGTAGCGGGCGAGACAAAATGGTCTTTTTGGAAATTATTTAAATATGCCATAGAAGGTATTGTGGCTTTTACTACTGTTCCTTTAACTATTGCCACTTTCATGGGAATATTACTTTTCTTGATTGCTATTGTATTTATTTTTATAATATTATTTAAAACACTTGTTTTTGGTGACCCAGTATCAGGTTGGCCTTCTTTGGCTTGTATAATCTTATTTTGCTCTGGTATTCAATTATTATGCCTTGGAATAATTGGTGAATATTTATCTAAAACATATTTAGAAACAAAAAAAAGACCTATTTATATAATTAAAGAGACGGAAAAAAGCAATGTTTAGTTCAATTATTAGAAAGGAAATAAGCTATGGTAATGTTTTTAAATAAAGTTCGTAATAAAATTAATAAAAAAATTATTATTTTTATTTTGCTAATGCTAATAGGTCTTTTCTATTCTTTATGGCTTTTTGGTCCCAAATTAATAGCCGGACACGATATTGAATTTCATTTATCAAGAATAATTGGGTTAAATTCTAGCTTAAAAGCTCATGATATTTTAGCTTATGTTCATAAAGGTTTTTATGGTTTAGGTTATGCAAATGGATTATTTTATAGTAACTTATTTATATATCTACCCAGCATAATATATAATTTTTTTTCTTTATTAAATTCATATAAATTATTTATTTGTATAAATACTGTTATGTGTGTATTTCTTATGTATTTGTGCATTAAAAATATTACGGAATCAAAAAAAACTGCACTTCTAACAGCTTTTATTTATACTGGATGTTCTTATAGAATTTGTGATGTCATAAGTAGAGCCGCAGTTGGCGAAATCTTAGCATTTACTTTTTTACCTTTAGTTATTTGGGGATTTTATGAAATTTTATACAAAGATGTGAAAAAATGGTGGATTTTTTCAATCGGATTTGTATTATTAATTCATAGTCATTTAATAAGTGCATTGCTAATATTTATTAACTTAGTTATTATACTTATCTTTAATTTTCCAAAATTATGGAATGAAAAAATAAGAATTAAATATTTTTTAATTTCTGCTATAGTTGGACTACTTTTAGGTGCATCTTTTATATTCCCGTTATTAGAGGGAAATATTAAAAACAATTTAATAGTAGGTGATACGATTTATAGTACTTGGAACTATACTTTGCCTTTTGAAAGATTGTTTTTAGGGATTCCATATTTTAAAGAAAAAGGATTTATGCCAGCTGGAATTGGTATTTTGTTTATTGTTTTAATTATTATGAGATTTTGTAATAAATTGCCTAAAAATAATATTACCAAATTTGGCGATACATGCATCATTGTTGGATTTGCTAATTTAATTTGTATTACGAGCTTATTTCCTTGGGAAGAAATATCATCAAAATTTTCTTTAATTCAGTTTCCGTGGAGATTATATTTAGTTTCTTCAGTAATGTTTGCAGTAGCATCCGGAATAATTCTAAAATATTTATTATTTGAAAAAAAATCAAATAATATTGAAAAATATTTTAAAGTGTTTTTAATAATTCTATCAGCAAGCATACCTTACATATCTACTTGGTATATTGAAAGTAAAATGGATACTTTGAGAAAAATTAATAATTATGAAGGATATACTGTTTCAGGTGGTGAATATTTACCTAAGGGCACTAATATTAATGAGTTAGTAGGCCGAGTTGGAATAATAACTAGTAATAACCCAGCAGTGATTGTAACTTACGAACAGAACTCAAATTGTTTAATTGTAGATTATAAAAATAATAATAGAAATAATACATATATTGAAGTTCCATTAGTGTATTATTATGGATATAATGCTGTTTCTTTAAATAATAATAAATCCTATGATCTTGAAGTAGGTAAAAATGGTATTATCAAAATGAAAGTTAATAAAAAAGCAGATAAAATTAAAATATATTACAAATATACAACTATCCAAATTGGATCTACAATATTAAGTGGTGTATCATTTATTATTTTATTTATTTATTTATACTTAAACCATAAAAAGAAGGTGGGGTAGTGTTTTGAATATAATAATGCTATGGATAGGAATTATTGCTATTATTATCAGTTCGATATTTATAAAAAATTCCTATAATTTGCGAATAAAAAGCCCAAAAATTTATGGAACTATTTTAGGATTATTATTACTTGGAGGTGGGGTAATATTAACGTACAAATTAGGTAAAGTGCCTTACGGAGTCCATGTAGATGAAGCGGGAATGGCCTATGATGCCTTTTCTTTATCTAGGTATCATGTGGATAGGTGGTTAAATTATCTTCCCGTCTATTTTATTAACTATGGTGGTGGTCAAAGTGCTTTATATGCTTACTTAGCGGCCATATTTGTAAAATTATTTGGATTAAGTACATTTGCAGTAAGGTTACCATCTGTTATTGTTAGTCTAATTTCATTATATTGCTTTTACAAATTAGTTAAAGAAGATGATCAAAGAAGTATTTTTCCTCTAATATTATTATCAGTTACAATTATATGTCCTTTTCATATAATGAAATCAAGATGGGGATTAGATTGTTATCTATTATTTCCCTTATTGATTATTTCTCTATATACTTTTTTGATGGCAATAAAGAAAGAGCAAAAAATATTATTTATGTTAGCGGGAATTTTATTTGGTATTACATTATATACCTATGCTATTTCTTACATAATAGTAGCAATGCTTGTTGCATGTATATGTATTTATTTATTAACTATAAAAAAGATTAAATTTATTAATATAATATATATGGGTATCCCTCTATTTTTATTAGCTTTACCGCTTATGTTATTACTTTTAAATAATAGTGGTATTTTATCTTTAAATTTAGATTTTAAATTTTTTTCAATTCCTAAATTGTGGTTCTATAGAGGTGGAGAATTATCTATATCTAATATTTTTAACAATCTCAACATTTTTAAAACATTATTGATTAATGATAATTTATACTATAATGTATTTCCCCAATTTGGATCTTTATATTATGTTTCCATTCCTTTTTTAATAATGGGTTTTATTATTGCTGTTTACAAGGCAATAGTAACCTTAAAAGAAAAGGAGATCAATGCAAATTTAATATTAACTTTATTATTCTTAATTATTTTGATATGTGTTTTACTTATTTCTTCACCAAATATAAATAAAGCCAATGCTTTGTTTATTTCCCTACTTTATTTCGTGGCTCTTGGAATATATTTTTGTGTTAAACATTCCAAAATAAGTATGGTTATAATATGTAGCTGTTATTTAATCTCTTTCGTAACATTTAGTCATTATTATTTTGTTAAATATCCTAAAGAAATTCAAAATTCTTATCAATTTGTAGCAAAAAATGATTTTGATAAAGCTTTAGATATAACACAAGATTTTAAAGATAAAATGATATATATAAATGATGGATCCTCAGGTCAGACATACATTTACACTCTTTTATATGAAAAAATGAGTCCTTATGAATTTAATCAAACTGTAAAAATAGAAAATTACTTAGTTAAAAGTTATAAAAATTACAATTTTGAAATTCCTGAAGTAATAGATACTAATGCAATTTATATTTTATATAAGGAAGATAAAATGATTAATGAATTACAAAAGAACGATTTTCAAATAATTGATTGTAACAATTTTAAAGTGCTATACAAGAGATAAATTTTATTCTGAAATATCATATTTGTTTATCTATTAAAATAATGGTATTATTATAAAGAGGATTGAATATGAAAGATAAAGTAACAAAATTAATTAACGTAATAAAAAAAGATGGTATTATTGGTGGTACTAAGAAAATGGTTAGATATTTTGCCTCTAATTATTTAAGTAAAATAAATGTCTTTTCCGCTTGGGAAATTAAAAAAAATCAAGAAAAATATATAAAAGAGTTAAAAACTATTTTTAAAGGTAAATACGATAGAGTCATAGTATGGCGTAATAATTTCGGGTGGAATGTTCCTCTATACCAAAGACCTCAACATATGGCTTTAGCTATGGCCTCTAAAAATACATTAGTCTTTTATGAAGTTACTACATTTACGGATAAAGTCAAAACCTTAAAAAAACAGCAAGAAAATTTGTATTTAGTTAATTTTAATAATAAAGAATATAGTAAATTAATTTTTAGCGAATTAGAAAATGTTAATAAGCCTAAATATCTAGAAGTTTATTCTACCGAATGGTTAATGAGTGCTAAAGATTTAAAAGAATATATTCAAAAAGGATATAAAATTATTTATGAATATATTGATGAATTAACTGCTGATATAGCAGGGACTAAAGAAATTCCCCAAAATATCTTAGATAAATTTCAATTTGCTTTAAAAGATAAAGAAAATGTTTATATTGTGGCTACGGCTGATAAACTTTATAATGATATTTTAGAAAAAAGAGGGCAAACTAAGTTAATCTTTTCTACTAATGGAGTGGACTACGATTTCTATCAAAATTTCGAAGAGTATAAATTGGAAAAGGAATATTTAGATATCATTCATAATGGGAAAATTAATATTGGTTATTATGGCGCCCTAGCTAAATGGTTTGATTATGATTTAATTCGTAAAATAAATGCGACAGATAAATATAACATTATTCTCTTTGGGGTTAAATATGATGATTCTTTTGATAATGCGCAGATTAGTCTTTTAAAAAATGTTCATTACATGGGAATCAAAGAATATAAAATATTAAAATACTATGCTAAAGAAATCGATATTTTAACTATCCCTTTTTTAATTAATGATATTACCAAATCAACCTCGCCTTTGAAATTATTTGAATACATGGCTTTACATAAGCCGATTGTGACAACAGCTATGGACGAATGTTTAAAATATAAATCTGTAATGACTGCCAAAAGTGGGCAAGAGTTTTTAAAAAAACTAGAAATAGCCTATGAGAATCGTCATGATAAAAAATATATTAAACTATTAGATAAAGAAGCCCAAGAAAATTCTTGGGATGAGAAATCCCAAATTTTAATTGAGCACTTACAAAGTGAAGAAAGTGAATTATTATGATAACGAAAATAAAAAAACTATATAAAAAATATGAAGAAATAGTCAATTATTTAATAGTGGGCGTGTTAACTACGGTTGTTAGTTTAGCTTTATATTATCTTTTAGTATTTACGATTTTAAATCCTGATAATGCTATTGAGCTGCAAATTGCTAATGTGTTATCTTGGTGCGGGGCTGTAGCTTTTGCTTTTGTTACTAATCGCAAATATGTCTTTAAAAGTCAAAATAAAAATATTAAAAAAGAAGCCGTATCATTTGTATCTTCACGTGTTTTAACTTTATTAATGGATATGGGAATTATGTTTTTAAGCGTTACTATTTTAAAAATGAATGATAAGATTGCCAAATTAATAAGTCAAGTCGTTATAACGATTGCTAATTATGTCTTTAGTAAATTATTCGTTTTTAAAAAGTAATAATTCATAATTTAAGATCATTTGAGTACACTAATAATATGAAAAAATGGATTTATATATTAATTAGTAGTGCTCTTATTTTTATTTTAAATTTTCCGGCTCATTTTCTATTTGAGTTTTTACCTTTTAATTTCATTGGCTATTTTTTTCCAGTTAATGAAAGTATTTTTCAACACATGAAAATGTTATTTACTTGTGTCATAATCTTTTATTTAATCTTAAGAATATTTAAAAATAAACTTAGTTTCCTTAATTTATGTACCGCCGCTTTAGTTAGTGCTTTAGGGTCTATTGGTAGTTTTTTAGCCATTTACTTACCAGTATATTTTCTATTGGGTGAAAATATGATATTTACTTTTATATTATTATTTTTAGCAATTGTGTTCGGCCAATATATAGCTAGCTTTATTTTATTAAAAAAAGATTACAAATATCTAAATTATATCAGTTTATTTATAATCTTAATTATTTTAATCTTAAATGCTTCTTTAACTTATAATCCGTTAAACAATTTTTTCTTTTTAGATAAGATGCATAAAACTTATGGTGTTGTTTATAAACGTTAGAACAAATTTTTAAAAGCTTCTAAGCTAGTTTGACGATAGACATAAATTCTTCTTAAAGAATATTGATTTAGATTAGCTGGATTTTCTTGACCTTTAATTGTGCTAAGAGCATATTGATAATATTTTTTGGTAATGGCTATTACTCGGTTATCAAAACTTCCGGTCGGATAAGCAATAATATCAATTGGTTTTCCAGTAATTTCTTGTAATTGTTGTTGACTAGTTTTTACTTCCTCTTCAATTTGGTCTTCTGTTAAAGAGGCTAAAGCTTTATGAGTAACGGTATGCGAACCTACTTCAATTAAAGGCGAACTTGCCATTTCTTGGAGCTCATTCGTATTCATATAAACATCGCCATTTATCCAACCGCTAATGATATAAATATTAGCTTTTATATTATATTTTTTTAAAATAGGATAGGCATTGGTATAGACATCTTTATAACCATCATCAAAAGTTATGATTATCGGTTTTTGATAATTATTTGCTTTTTTTATTTCACTTGTAAATATGGGAGTATAGTCATTTTCTACTAAATACTGCATTTGTTTTTCAAATTCAGCTACTTTGACAAATAAACTCGCATCACCCCAATAATCATCAAGCACACCATGGTAACATAAAATCGGAACACCGTTTTCTTTTTTTGCTTCTTTAGGGGTTTCTGTCTTTTTTTGTTGGACATTTAAGGCAAGATTATATTTAGTACTAAAATTTTGAAGTTGTTCTACTGTTTCCTGGTCTTCACACCAATAAATATCATCTTTGGCATAATAGTTTTTATTATTTTTTAAAGTTGTTAAATCCTCTTTTAAAGTATTTAATTTATTAAGATATTCTTCCCGTTTTGTTTTTTCCTGTTTTAAATTTTTGATAAAATTATGACTTTTATAAATGGCAATAACAGTTTTTTGATCTATTTGGGTATTACTAATTTTAGGAAGTTTTTTTTCTGTCAAATTATCTAAAAGTTCCACATTATATTTTTCTTGCTCGGCTGTAATAATATTTAATATTTCTTCAATCTGCGGATTGTTTAAATTTTTCTGGAGATTATTTAGCTCAAAATTTTCCCAATTTATTTCTTGATTTTTTTGATTTTCTTTAATAACCTCGTTAAAAAAACATTCTACTTCATTAGTTGGTTTTTCTTTAATTTCATTTTTTGTGTAAAAGTTAAACTCTTGTTTCGTATTAGCTATGATTTTTTCTTCTTTTCTTTTTTGCTTATTTTGATAATTTTTATAGATAAAACAACCACTAATTAAACTTAGCGATACAATAATCGCACTCAGTAATAGAATCTTGTTTTTCATTTCACACCTTCATTTTTTATTTTAGCACATTGCTTTAATAAAATACATTAAATCTTAATGTAAAATATCTGCAAAAAAATTTTTTTATTTGCCAAAATTTTGATATAATTAAGAAGAAAAAGAGAGGTAATTATTATGAATGAAAAAGAATATAAAGAATATAATGAAAGAGAGTTAGAGAAAATTATAGCGGGGACAACATATGAGATAGGCCAAAACCAAGCTTTAAAATATCCTCAAATGTATCGAGTTGTTAGCGTTGAACAAATAAATAAACAATTTGATTTACATGAAGATAAACCTGAACCTGTTTTTGATACAAAGCAAATAACTGAAGAAGAATTAAACTATTTAAAAGAGCATACCCATTTAGGTCCGATTGCTGCTTTAAAATTGGCTAATGCTAAAAGTATTAATTTACAATTAGCTGCGGAGTTGGAATATGAACTACGCACTAGAGCTTGGGAACATATATGTGAAAAAGCTTGGAAACGATATGGTGATGGTCAAAGTTTATCGGAGTTTGCCTATGATACTTTACGACAACAATTAACCTATAATTTTGGCGGACCTCGTCGTTAAAACAGATTAAATCTGTTTTTTTCTTGCATTGCAAATAAAAGTTCCTTTTTGTATAATGTTTTAGGTGATAGAATTGAATAATAGTGTTATAAATAATTTAGTCAAAACTTTAAATTTAGAAGAAAAACAAATCATAGCTGTTTTAAATTTGTTAGAAGAAGGAGCTACAATTCCATTTATAGCTAGATATCGTAAAGAAAAAACTGGCAATCTAGACGAAGAACAGATTCGGGAAATAGAAAAAACTTATGATTATCAAAATAATTTATTAAAAAGAAAAGAGGATGTCATTCGCTTAATTGCTGAAAAAGGATTATTAACCGAGGATTTGCAACAACAAATTTTAGACTGCTTAAAACTTACTGAAGTAGAAGATTTATATCGTCCTTATAAAGAAAAGAAAAAAACTAAAGCTAGCGAAGCCATTAAAATGGGATTAGAACCACTGGCTAAAAAGATAATGGCTTTTCCTACCCAAGGCACTATAGCGGAATTATGTAAGGGCTTGGATATGGAACCTGATAAGGCTATCGAAAATGCTTCTTATATAATAAGTGAATGGATAAGTGATAATGCGTATTATCGTAAATGGATTAGAAATTTTATGTATAATAATGGGTTCATTACTTCTAAAAAGAAGAAGGATGCTATAGATGAAAAGAAAAAATACGAAATATATTATGAATTTCAAGAAAAAATCAAATATATTAAACATTATCGTTTGTTAGCTTTAAATAGAGCCGAAGAAGAAAAAGTTATTACGGTTTCTTTAGAATACGACAAATTAAAAATAACTGATTTCTTAGAAAGTAAGATTATTAAAAATCCTAATTCTTTTGTAATAGATATTGTAAAAGAAGCTATTAAAGATAGTTTAAAAAGATTAATTTTACCTTCAATAACCCGGGAGATAAGAAATGAACTGACCGAAATTAGTGAACAAAAAGCTATCGAAACTTTTAAAACTAATTTAGAACATCTTTTATTAACTAGACCAATAAAAGGTAGTAGAGTTTTGGGCTTTGATCCTGCTTTTAGGACTGGTTGTAAATTAGCGGTATTAGATGAAGCCGGCAACGTTTTAGATATTAAGGTTATTTATCCTACAGAACCTCATAATGATTTTGAAAATTCCCAAAAAGTTTTACTTGAGTTAATAAATAAATATCACATTAATTTAATCGCAATTGGGAATGGAACAGCATCCCGCGAAAGTGAAAAATTTGTGTCTGAAGCTATAAAAGGTTTAGATGTTAAATATACAATTGTAAGTGAAGCGGGAGCTAGTGTTTATTCGGCGTCCAAATTAGCTATTGAAGAGTTCCCTGATTTAACAGTGGAAAAAAGAAGTGCCATAAGTATTGGAAGGAGAGTGCAAGATCCATTATCAGAGCTTGTAAAAATCGATCCGAAATCTATTGGGGTCGGAGAATATCAACATGATGTTAATCAAAAAGAGTTAGGCGAATCTTTAGAATTTACAGTTTCCAAAGTAGTTAATGAAGTGGGCGTTAATATCAATACCGCTTCAAAAAGTATTTTAAAGTTTGTTTCTGGACTAACCAAAGGGGCGATTGATAATATTTTAAAATTTAAAGAAAAGGCTAACTTTAAAAATCGAGAAGAAATTAAAAAGTTAAAAGGAATAACTCCAAAAATCTATGAACAAGCTATTGGTTTTTTAAGAATTAATAACGGGGATAACATGCTTGATAAAACAGGAATCCATCCGGAAAGCTATGATGTTACTAATAAATTATTAGCATTATTAAATTTGGATATTAAAGACATTAATAAAGCAGAATTTAAAGAGAAGTTAAATACTATAAACACTTTGCAAGTATCTAAAAATATTGGTACTGATGAATATACTTTAAAAGATATTATTAAAGAACTTCTAAATCCCGGCTTAGATCCTCGTGATACTTTAGAAGCCCCTATATTAAAAAGTGATATTCTACATATTGAAGATTTAAAAAAGGGAATGGAGTTACAAGGTACAGTTCGCAATGTGGCTTCTTTTGGGGCTTTTGTAGACATTGGCCTTCATGATGATGGACTTGTTCATATTTCCAAAATGGCTAAAGAATTTGTATCTAATCCTTTGGATATTGTCAATGTAGGAGATATAGTAACTTGTTTTGTTGATGATGTAGATTTAGAAAAACAAAAAGTATCATTAAGTTTAATAAAATAATTATAAATGACAAGGCAATGTCAAAATTAACAATTTTTGCTACTAAAAGTTTTAAAAAAAGGATATACTAAAGATGTAGATAGTAGATTGTCTATTTATGTTAAGATAATGAAAGGAGAAGTTATTATGGCAGGTCTTAATGATACAATGTTTACAGCAAACCAATTATCTAAATTACAAAGTTTAGCCGAAGAATTACGTGTAATTCCTACTAATATTAGTAGAGATATGGAAACATATAATTATTGTATATCTGAAACGAATATGGCTACTTGGATTAATGGTACTGCTGCTGGTGAATCTGTTGCTACTAGAATTAGAAAAGCAATTAGTACATGTGAAGAAATAAATAGTATTATTAATAAAACTATAAATACCATAGAAACAGCTGTAGCTGAAGCAAAAGTAAATAATTCAAAAACCATTGGACAATAGAAATGGCTATTAGCTTAAACAAAAGCAAATAATTCAAAATTATTGGATAGGAGGATAAAAAATGGATAAAGCAGTTTTAAGTGAACTTAACCGTATGAAAACAGAATTAACTAAAAGAAGTGAAATGGTTAATTTAGAGATAACACATGCAAAAAGCATATTGGATAATGTTGCTCTAACTGTTGGAGATTTTACTGATTTAGGAAGAACTTTGAGCGCATACACATTAAGTATGAGTGAAAAAGCAGATGAAGTAAAAGCAGCTGGCTTAGAATTAGAAGCATTTATGGCTGACAGAATAAGAGAACAGGAAAGATTATCAACTGAAACTGGTCAAAGCATTAATGATTTGAAATCTGCAATTGATGCAACAAAGGTTAAATAATTTGTAATTTATTATTTTGAAAAAATAGAGCTGTCGTAAAAGTAAACAATTTTATGATAGTTTCTTTTTTTATTTGCTTATAAAAATTGTAAAAATAAATAATAGATTTGAACAATATTTATTTTGTTTTAACAATAAAAATGCTATACTATATATAAAGTAAAGAGGAGTTTGGCTATGATTATATATATAATTACAGATATAAATAGATTATTTACATATAATCTGCCCATTAAAATTGAAGGAAACTACTGGATTAACTATATTAATAGAGAAAGTGAAAAAGTTAATCTATTAAATATTTCTGAAAATAACAGTGAATGGGTAATTAAAGTCAATGAAGGATTTCAATTATATAATAAAGGCGAAGAAGTAGATAAATGTATTTTAAAAGCTAATAGTTTTTATTTTGTTAAAGATCTCTTTAATGATTCACTCATTACAGTATTTTGTTCAAATGTTAAAGATGATTTACAGTACTATGATATAAGTAATGTAAAAGAAGTTATTATAGGTAATGCACCTAATTGTAATATATTTTATAATAATAACTTAATTGCTAGTAATCAGGCTAAAATAATAGATAATTCTAAAGAACGTTTAATCACTAATTTAGCATTAGAAAAGGCTAGTGTCTTTGTTAACAAATATGCGATAGAAGAAAATTTTCATGTTCATAATGGGGATGTAATATTTATATTAGGTTTGAAAATGATTATTTTAGGTAATATCTTAATTATTAATAATCCTGCCAATAGTGTAACAGTAAATTTACCAATATATGATAAAAATTTATTACTTGATGATACTCCTGAGGTAATCGATGATGATTCAAATGTAACGGTTTATACGAAAAAAGATTATTTTAATCGTTCTCCCCGTTTTAGAAGTAAAATTGATACTTTAGTAATTGATGTTGAAGATCCGCCTAGTAAGGAAAAAGAAGATGATACGCCAGCCATTTTAACAGTTGGGCCAATGTTAACGATGGGAATGACATCCGTAGTTATGCTTTTTACATCTGTTAACAATGCTGTAAAAAATCAGACAGGAATTGCTTCTGTAATACCGCAAATGGTTATGGCTATAGCTATGTTAGGAACTATGGTTTTTTGGCCGTCAATAACGAGAAAATTTAAAGCAAAACAACGTGATGCTCATGAACGCAAAAGAAGAGATAAATATGAAGTATATATTCAATCTTTACGCCAAAAAATAGTTAATAATATTACTAAACAAAGGCAAATTTTAATGGAAAATCATATTTCTATAAATGATTGTGTGCAAATTATTTTAAACAGAAGTACTCGATTATGGGAAAGAATTATAGAGGAGCCTGACTTTTTAGTTGTGCGCCTTGGACTTGGCATAGTTCCCTTAGATATTGATATTAAATATAAAAAAGAAAATTTTGTTTTAGAAGATGATATATTAAAAGACATAGTTCAAAATTTAGTAGATGAGGCCCATGATATTAGTGGAGCGCCGATTACGGTATCTTTATTGCAAAAAAATATTACTGGAGTTGTTGGTGAATACGATATAACAGCTAATTTTTTAAAAGGAATCTTATTACAATTACTGACATTTTACTCAGCAGATCTTTTGAAAATAGTTATATTAACTAATGAAGCTAATGAACACAATTGGACTTGGGTTAAAGAGCTTCAGCATTGTTGGGATAATGAACAAGAAAACCGCTTTTTTGCTTCTTCTAGTGATGATGTTAAAGATGTTATTAGACTACTTGATAAAGAGTATGATTTAAGAGTAGAAAATGATAGTGATAATAATACAACTGATGCTAATTACGCTAATTATGCTCCTTATTATGTAATAATATGCGATGATTATAAAATGATTTCCGATAACTCCTTTATTAAAAAATTATTAGCTAGTAATGAAAATTACGGATTTAGTATCTTGATTTATAGCGATATGATTTCTGCTTTACCAAACCAAGTATCATGTTTTATCAATATTAATCAAGATGTTTCCGGCGTAATTGAAAAAGAACTTAGTACAAATACGCAAAAGGAATTTATGATGGAAGTACCATCCAACGATGATATTGAAAAGTGTGCTAGGATTTTAGCCAATATTCCAGTTTTGTCTACCTCTAAATCTAAGGGATTACCTGAATCCTGCGGTTTATTAGAAATGTATAATGTTGGAAAAGTTGAAGGGCTTAACTCATCAAGTCGTTGGGTTCAAAATGATCCGACTGTTTCTTTAGCGGCTCCAATTGGTATTGATTCTAACGGAGATTTATTTAAATTAGATCTTCATGAGAAATTTCATGGACCGCATGGTTTAATTGCGGGGATGACTGGTTCTGGTAAAAGTGAATTTATAATAACTTTTGTTTTATCATTAGCTATCAATTATCATCCTAATGAAGTAGCTTTTGTTTTAATCGATTATAAAGGTGGAGGTTTAGCTTTAGCTTTCGAAAATAAAGAATTAGGAATTAGACTTCCTCATATTGCGGGGACTATTACCAATTTAGATGTGACAGAGTTAAATAGAGCCTTAGCCTCTATTGAAGCCGAATTAAAAAGAAGACAAAGGGAATTCAATAATGCTCGTGATATTTCTGGAGAAAGTACCATAGATATATATAAATATCAAAGATTATATCGAGAAGGAATAGTAAAAAAACCAATCCCTCATTTATTTTTAATCAGTGATGAGTTTGCCGAGTTAAAAGCACAACAGCCAGAATTTATGGACCAACTTATCAGTACCGCTCGTATTGGCCGTAGTTTAGGTGTTCATTTAATTTTAGCAACTCAAAAACCAGCCGGTGTAGTAAATGATCAAATTTGGAGTAATGCTAAGTTTAAAATATGTTTAAAAGTTCAAGATCAAGCGGATAGTAAGGATATGATTCGAGTTCCTGATGCTGCAGAGTTAAAACAAGTAGGAAGATTTTATTTGCTTGTTGGTTATAACGATTATTTTGCTATTGGCCAATCTGCTTATTGTGGTATGCCTTATATTCCATCTGATGTTATTAAAAAAAGTGTGGATACATCTTTAAATTTTGTTAATAATGTGGGTTATGTTATTAAAAGTATTGATGATTTTAAAACTGTCGATACAGAAGCGCAGGGCGAAGTTCTTCTGAATGTCGTAAAATACATCTCGGCGCTTGCCCAAGAACAAAATATCGTTGTTGATAGATTATGGCTAGATAGAATACCAAACATAATTTATGTTAGCGATTTAATTACTAAATATAATTACCATAAAGAAGATTATGTTATAAATCCGGTAATTGGTGAATATGATGATCCTTCTAGGCAAATGCAAGGGTTAGTGACTTTGCCTTTAACTGAATTAGGTAATACTTTAATTTTTGGTATGACTGGTTCTGGAAAAGAAGACTTATTAGCCACTTTAATTTATTCGTGTATAACTACTTATACCACTTCGGAAATTAATTTTTATATAATTGATTGTGGATCAGAAACTTTAAAAATGTTTGCTAAAGCTCCACAAGTTGGTGATGTCATGTTAATATCCGAAGGAGAGAAAATAGCCAATTGTTTTAAATTGTTGATGGATGAATTTGTGGAAAGAAAAAAATTATTTGCCGATTATAATGGCGACATAAAAGTCTATAATAGTATGAGTGCCAATAAAAAGCCTTATATTATTTCCATAATCAATAATTTTGATAATTTTTTAGAAAGTTATGCCAGTTTAGAAGATATAGTGGCTAAATTAAGTCGAGAAGGCATGAAGTATGGTATATTATTCATTATTGCTGGGAATGCGACTAATTCGGTTCGTTTTAAATTAAAACAAAATTTCTTTAATACTGTTTGTTTAAGATTAATGGATTCATATGAGTATAATGAGGCTTTTAATACTAGAAATAAAGTTATTCCTTCGGAAAATAAAGGAAGAGGATTAATCAAAAAAGATGAAGTATACGAGTTTCAAAGTGCGAGTATTTGTCCTGAAGAAAATAAGCTAGAATTTATTAAAAACTTATGTAATAAGTTAAATGAGGGTATTGCATTAAAAGCTCCAAAAGTGCCAATTTTACCAGAACATGCTAACATTGAATATTTTGAAAATGAAACATTAAATTTAGAGGCTTTACCAATTGGCGTTGAAAAAGAGACTTTAAAAACGTCAACCTTTAATTTTAAAGAATACCCTATATCTTTAATTTCGGCTTCATTAGCTAAAAATTTAACTAATTTTGCTAACGGGTTACTCCAAATGCTCGTAAAAGTAGATAATACAAAGGTTATAGTTTTAGATGCTGTTAATTTTTATAAAACGAGGGTTAATCAAGTTATTTATTATACAGAAAATTTTGATAATGTTATAACTAATTTCAATAACTTAATAGAGAGAAATTTAGAAACTCAAAATATATCCGAGAATGTTGTCCTCATAATTACTGGCTTAAATGATTTAGTATCCAATCTGGATATAGGTATTAAAAAGAAATTTACAGACAATGTTAAATTGCTTAAAAATTTACCTTTTATAAGAATAATTGTTATGGATGCTATTGATTCGATTAAAACATTTAATTATGAAGATTGGTTTAAATCATCTACAAATCTAAGTTATGGTATCTGGATAGGTAATGGCATAAATGATCAAACAACACTGAAAGCTACGGGTAATTTCCGTCAATTATCAGCAGAGATTAAAAATGATATGGGCTATGTCATAATGGAAACCACTCCAATTCTAGCTAAGTTGTTAGAATATACGGAAGAAGATACCGAAGAAGTAGAGGTGCTATAATGAGTAATAAAGTATTAATTGAAGTATATGTTCCCCTAATTGAACTAAGGTATGACGTTTTTATACCTATTAATAAAAAAATCAAAAATGTCACACGTCTTTTAAATATGGCTGTTGTTGATTTGTCTAATGGCAGTTGGCCAGCTGCTAAAGATGTTCGTTTATACGATAGAACTAGTGGCATTCTTTTAGATCCTTTAAAAAATGTCAAAGATGCAGGGTTAGTTAATGGCTCCCAGATTATCTTGTTTTAAAAATCTAGTTATCTAGATTTTTTCTATTAGAAGAATATTTAATTTATTTTTAGAAAAAATATAACTAGTTTGATTATTAGCATTAATTATTATACAATTATAAAGAAAAGAGGTATTTTATGTGCGGTATAGCGGGCTTTGTAAGTCAAGAAAAAAATAAAAAGAAAATATTAAAAGCTATGTGTGATCGAATAATTCATCGAGGCCCAGATGGGGAAGGGTATTATACAGATGAAAATGTGGCTTTAGGTCATCGACGCTTAGCAATTATTGATTTAGATCTTGGTTCTCAACCAATGTTTAATGAGGATCAAAATATTATTGTTGTTTTTAATGGCGAAATATATAATTATATTGAATTAAGAGCGCAGCTTAAAAAGAGGGGTCATAAATTTACCACTAATTCAGATACCGAAGTATTAGTGCATGGATATGAAGAATGGCAAGAAGAATTACCGACAAAATTGCGAGGTATGTTTGCTTTTGCCATTTGGGATAAAAAAAATAAAAAATTATTTGGAGCCCGAGATCACTTTGGAATAAAGCCTCTTTATTACATACAAATTGGTGATACTCTCTTATTTGCTTCTGAAATAAAATCCTTTTTAGAATATCCCACTTTTAAAAAAGAATTAAATAAAGAAATTTTAGGACCATATCTTTCTTTTAATTATGTCCCAACTGCTGAAACTTTCTTTAAAGGCGTTTATCGTTTGGATCCCGGATATTCCTTTACATATCAAGAAGGTAAATTAACTTTAAATCAATACTTTAAATTAACATTTGACCCTCAAGAGCGTGATTTTACGACTATTGTTGAAGAAATTAGTCAAGTCATGGAAGATAGTGTTAATAAGCACATGTTAAGTGATGTAGAAGTAGGTTCCTTTTTATCTAGTGGTATTGATTCATCCTATATTGTTTCTTTAGCTAAACCAGATAATACATATACAATAGGATATGATATTCCTAAATATAATGAGGCTGATTACGCCAAAGATTTAACGCAAAAATTAGGAATTAAAAATAAAAGCAAAAAAATCAATAAAGATGAATACTTAAAAGTCATTCCCAAAATAATGTATCATATGGATGAACCCTTAGCTGATGCTTCGGCTGTTGCTTTATATTTTGTTTCGAAACTAGCTGCTAAAGATGTTAAAGTAGTTTTATCTGGGGAGGGAGCCGATGAATTATTTGGCGGCTACAATACCTATAGAGAAAGTGTAGATTATAATTTTTATAATAAAATCCCTTTTGTAATAAGAAAAATAATTTCAAAGATTTGTAGTATCTTTCCGGAACATCGCGGGATTAACTTTTTAGTAAGACGAGGCCAATCTTTAGAAGAATCATACATTGGTGTTAATAAAGTCTTCTCGGAAAAAGAAGCTAAGAAAGTTCTTAATATACCCGTTAAAATTAAAAATAAAGATTTAACTAAAAAATATTTTACGGAACAAAAAAATCAAGATGAGATTATCCAAAGACAAGCGATTGATATTAATTTTTGGTTAATTAAAGATATATTTGCCAAAGCAGATCGCATGACTATGGCTAACTCTTTAGAAGGTAGAGTTCCTTTTACCGATATCGAAGTCTTTAAAGTGGCCCGTAGTTTACCAAAAAATGCCAAAGTTACCAAAGAAAATACCAAAGTAGCTTTAAGAGAAGCGGCTCATAAGGTAATTCCTAATGAATCTTATAAAAAGAAAAAATTAGGGTTTCCTGTACCTTTAAGAGAATGGATGAGAGAAGAAACTTATTATAAAGAAATAAAAGCTAAATTTAATTCGGATATTGCTAAAGAATTGTTTAATAATGCCAGAATTATAAAATTGCTAGATGATCATTACCACAATAAATGTGATAATTATAAAAAAATTTGGACAATTTATTGTTTTATCATCTGGTATCAAGTGTTTTTTGAAGAAGCTTAAAAATACTTGACATAAAATTTGAGGAAAAT
>CANRAC010000001.1 GCA_947628495.1 uncultured Bacilli bacterium | reverse complement strand
TTAACGGCTTCTTTGATAAAATCATAAAGGCGAGTTTCTTTGAGTTTAGCACAAATCTTTTTAGCAACTATACCAATAATGATTACTATCAAGCTACCGCCAATAGCACAAACGGCTTTTAGAACATCACTTATAATTATTGACCAGTCCATTTTAACCTCCTTTTAACTGACAATTTTATATAGGAATATGCTACCAAGTTAAACGCTGATTTAACCAAGTACCTGAACTCAAGAATTGGTGACTTGTTTCTAAGGAAGAAGATGATAAACTTGCGACTAACTCAAAATTGCTATTCATAAACATCCAAGTGCCACTTTGATATATCATCCAACTAGCTTGACCAGCCCCACCACAACTTGCAATAACTGGATAACCAACTGTGTTACCTCTTAATAATGATGAAGCATTAATTTTTATCAATGACTCGGTAGCTGCACTATTTACAAAATGCAATAAAATTTGCCAAGTACCTTTTGCAGTTACATCACTTGTTTCACTACTTGCAACAATGAATTGAGTAGTATAAGTCCATAAGTATAATGGAGTTGTAGTCAATCTGTCAGATGGTATTTTGCCTGAAGAATCAAGTAATGTCCAATCTCTAAATTGAAGGGTATTAGCAACTTTATTTTCACCTTGACCTAATTGAACTGCACCATCAGCACTTGCACTAGCATTAAAGCCTCCAGCAAAACCAGTGGTTGATCTAGCATTTTGACCAATAGCGCCACCATTTGTAGTTTGTGCTGAAGCGCCAATAGCACCACCAGCATTAGCTTTAGTTTCAGAACCAACTGCTGCTCCACCACCTGTAACTAACGCCTCGTAACCAATTGCAACATCATTAGTATCTAAAGCTTGATCTGCACTACCACCAATAACAACAGATGTGTTTGGCATTAACTTTTTACGTAAGTACTCTTGAGTTATATCGTCATCAGTAATAGCTTTTTCAAGATGTTTGACAATATCACCATTAGTGTAAGTAAATTCAGCGTCATCCAATTTTACAGTGCTGTCTTTAGTATATATTGTTGCGCTGTTACTAGAATTACTATGAGCTAACTTAATACCTATCTTACCAGGCTCGTTATCAGAAAAATTAGTAACGGACCAGCTACTCGTATCAAAACTACTAGTAAAGTAAACTCGTGGAGTAGTTAATGCAAATTCTGGATCGCTTCTACCAGTAACATAGCTAGATAAGAATAACCCTGCTCTACGACCACTCTCATTACTAAGATACATATCACAATATGCGCTTGGAGTAATTCCAAATTGAGAATTATCAAGGTATTTATTAATTACTGCTTGAAGCTTACCGTTTACTCCTATCCATTCATTTATAGTTCTAACATAATTACTATCGTCGAAATCGGCTAACTTGCTAATAATCTCTTGGGTTGCTCCAGAGTTTAATGCTGCAAGTTGTACATCGGTGAAGCTAGTGTTATTTACTTTAAAGCCAAGTTCCCATTGAGTCCCTTGATAGTAATAACGAGTAGTAGGGTAATGTCCAAGTTCGTCAGGATCTTGACTCTCATCACTAACAACAGTGCAATAGTCATTTCGAGTAGGTATGCGAACTTCACCATTATTATAAAATGTTTTAGCAGCATCTAATTCAGCTTTTGTAGCGAATGGGTCGCCAGCAGCATTCTTAGAACAATAATAGGCAGCACTATTGTTAATTGAACTATTCACAAAGCCTTGAGTTGCAAATTGGTCTGTAGCAGAAGCAGTAGCAGGTATATAGCTCTTAATAGTAGTTACTTCTTGCTCTAATGTGCTAACAGTTTCACTTTTAGCATATTCTGCTAAAGTAGTAACCAATTGTTCATTAGTCACTAAGTCTGAAACGTCAACACCCATTGCAGGTAACTCAGACCATTTAGTACTACCATCACCAATCTTAGTTGCTAGACCATCATAACCAATTTGTCCATAAGCAAGTATTGTATCAGCAGTAGGAGCAATTTCTATACGAGCAACAGTTTTATCAACATTAAAAGTATTGTCTTCTAATCTCTCTAAACCATCACCAGCTTTTACTTCATAAATATCTTTGCCAAAATAAATACCTTTTAGATTAGCCATTATGCTTCACCTCCTATTCTAAAACATGCTGTTAAGTAATACTTGTCATTTAAACTTGGATCATATTCAGGACTCATAGCTGGAGCGCCAGTTTTATTATCAGTATTTATTTTGATATAAACATTACGATAATGTACATGTGAGAATGCTCCAATACTTTCTTGATAGATAACTGTACGAGTAAATATGTTACGTGTACTATTTTCAAACTCACCATCAATAGGTAATTTAAATAAATATTCACTTTCAACGTTCCTACCAACATTAGCCATATCTAACTGTTTGTAATAGTCAAATTGACCTAAAACAAGACCACTATTTGATTTCCATTTAGTTTCATTTCTCAAGTCAGTAGTAGTATCAAACGAACTCTCAATTATCTCATGTGGTATATAATCTGTAATAGCTGGCGCAAATAAACCTTTAGCTGATACAAAATACCAATTAGATAATGACTCTCCAGTAGAATAGCTATTATAAGTTATTGAATTAACTACTGCTACTAAATCTTCTGGGAACTGCTTAAATAATGGCTCTAAAACCTGACTGAAATTCGAACCAGACGGATATACTCTCTGGCCAGATTCAGTAGAATTACCTTCACTATATAAATATTGTTTGTCAAAAGCTACTGTCATTTCAAATACTAAACCGCGTGGACTACTCTTATTAACTAAACGAGTAGATATTTCAGTTTGAGCTTCATCGGTCATTTTGAATGTCTTAGTGTCGCCAAGCTCTAAAGTCTCACCTTGATTTTCATCCCAAGCTGCTTTAATATCAGCCCAAGACATATTTTCAAGACTAGGTGGAGGTGGTGGAGCATTCAAACTATCAATATGCAAATAGCCATCCACATCTACATATGCTTTAACAGCATTAGCAAGATTGTCTTTAAGCTCTTGGTTAATAGTTACATGTTCTTCATCCTCAATAGCATCAGCCAATTTGCCAGTTTTAGAGATTTGATGCAAATTTATAGTGTCTTTAAATACTTCTTCAGTTGGCTCTAAGCTCTCAGTATTACCAGTTTTTAATACTGGTAGATTTAACAATTTATCGTAAGTGCTACTATCACGATTATTAACACTACTAGTAAAATACATTTTAGGGTCAGTTATTAAGTCTTGAGTAAACATTTCAAATACGCCTTGCAACTGGTTGCTTAAAACCGGAGTATCACCAACAGCATTAAAATCATAAATGTCAAATACTTTGTCCTTAAGTCTAAGTTTAGGGTTAGTAGTTGTGTTTGGTTCATTAAAACCAAAAGCATATAAAGTATAAGCTTCTATACCTTGAAAGTAAGTTGAGGCTTCTTCAGGTATGTCGTAATACTCAACTCCGTCTTCTAAACTTCGTTTACATAAGAACCATCTAGTGTTAAATCTTTGAGTAATGTAGCCAGCCAACTTTTTAGTATTACCAGCACCATCTTTTAAGTAAACACTCATGTTTGTCTCCTTAATATATTATATTCATTTTTAATCATATTAACACACTTTACCACATATAAAGTACGCCTTTACGATAGAAACCTGGGTCGACAGTCAATTTGCAAATAACTAAGCCATTTGCATTAGCACCAGGGTTAGTTGTATAAGTTGTAACTGGTAGAGTAGTAGGTACTGATACTTGATTAAATAGAGTAGGAGTGCCATTAGAACTTACACCGATGACTTTACCTGCATCACTAGCAGACATAGGGAATGCTCCAAGTATGCCTTCAGCGGTTGTATAAGTCAATTTGTTAGCAGCTAATCTGCTTTCCATAATACCGCCAGTCCCATTAGCTACTAATAATTTATTAGCATCAGTGGTAACAAATTGTGTAGGAGTATTAGTTGTATTAGACAACAATAGAGCACCATCAGCAACTTTTTCAGGAACAAATAATAATTTATCAGGACTAATGTTTGTTTCTTCAACAATATTATTCTCACCAGTTTTTAACAATACATTAGTTGCGTTATTTCTGCGTGGACGAATGTTGCCCAAACCATCAGTCACTACTAATCTATTAGCAGTAGTGCCAAAGTCCTTAACCGCAATAGTGTTATTAGAACCACTAACTAATAGTTTATTTGACTCTAAAGTCACTTCTTGACCATTTCTATTAGTCACTAATAATGAGTTAGGCGCAATATCTATAGATGTTAAGTCGCCATTAATTGCAGAAACTAGCAGATTATCAGTATAAGTTTTTGTACTAAATGCGCCATCATCTCCGACAGTTAATTGTCTACCTGGAGTACCTAAATCAAGTGCTTTAAGCACATATCGGTCATCTTCACCATTAATGTCTTTAGTTTTAGTTAAAGTTAAAGGTTTATTTAATAGCTCATCAACACTATTGCGTTTAACAATAACAAATTGTTCATTGATATTAGCTGTGTCAATAGTAATACCTTGATTTGATAACACACCAGCACTGACAATATTTTCACTTAAGTCGCCATTCTCGCCATCGTCAACCATTATAATAGTGTTATTTGGTATACTCTCTAATGAGTCATTAAACTCCTGAGCTGTACCACGCCAATATCTTTCGGTAGAGGTCTCACTATCTAAGAAGGTATCCTGTCCATTCCAGTTGTGTAGATATTGTCCTTTACGCACATATGGTATATTTACAATTTGTTCTGGAGTTTGTGCATCAAATATTATTTTGAAGTTATCATGTTCACTTTCAAGTTCGCTAGCAATATTTATAACAGTAGAATTATACACATCTGCTGCTAATCTCGTCTCATCAGTAGGATGCACGTGATCAGACTGCGCCCATAAACCACTAGTACCAGCCGCTGCCGTTCCATTTGGTTTAAACTTTTTAGCATCAGTTTCCATATAGTCAGTAAATTCTGCAGTAACAACGTAAGAATTATACCATTCATAGCTTAAAGGTTCACTTAATAATTTTGCTTGTTCACCATTCCATTGATATACTTGATTTGTATCAATTATACCAATTCTATCTCCTGGTTTGAACTTATCTTTATTCTCAATTATAAATGCATCAAATTCTTCGTCGTGAGCAACAAAATAATCTACTCCAGAAACACGTACCGCCCAATAACTTTGACTATCAAGTAAATACGCCGTTGCTCCATACACATCTCTATTAGCCGGATGAACTGATTTTAAAGCTTCTAAGTTTTCATAGTAACCTAAGAAAGTTTTTAATGACATAATACTTTCCCAGATTGAGTCGTCATTTTCGTCTAAAGCTGCTAACCACTTTTGAGGGGTATTTTTGCTCTCAGCTGGAGGGTTCCAGTCACCAAACCATTTTTTCTCTAAAGCTTTGTCCTCTTGTCTAAAAGTATTATACACATTCTCAAATTTACGTTCTATTGGGTATTGAAAACCAAAATAGTCCATATCAGTATATTTATATTCAGTGATGGCTTTATTTTCTACTTTACTTAAACCAACTGCTTCCTTAGTAATTGCTAACTTAGGATAACCATTCTCGTCTCTTGTTGCTAAACCATTTGAGTCAACATAACTAGAATAATTCGTAAAGCCATTAGAAGCATTACCTCCATATGTTGGATGAACTTTAATACCTAATGGATCTAATTGTAAATTGCCAGCAGTATCAAATTTTAAACCATTATTAGTTGATATTTTAACTAAACCATAACCATTAGTTTTAGTAGTACCACTACCATCATGAGCATAAGGCCAGTTAATTGACACAATACCTTGCACATCACGTTTAAAATCTTGATTATCTAGCTGCACCAAAGATGGAGTAGCCAGCGGGTCATTCTTTTTAAGTGTATATTTAACATAATCTGTGTTGTCTTGAGTAGTGGCCTCAAAGTCATTTTGGTCTAACATAACTAAATCAGGTTTCTCAAAAGCATTTCTGTCTTTTCTGTTTAATTTTACTTCAGCAGTATTGCTTGTATAAGTTGTCTTTGTAGTAGGATTAGTCACTGTGGCAGGAGTATTTGTATGCTCAAACTCATCTGACAATAATTTTATATTACTTACATTTGCGAGAGGGTCGGCTAATTGTTCAACTAACATTTGCTCCGGCCAAATCAATGACACTACACCTCTGTTAACTTTAAAGTCTGTATCGTTATAACTTGCGATACCTTGAGTAGACGTATCTGCTATTGGTGTGTAAACATAAATACGCTCTTGCTCAAGCACTTTAGGTTTAACTGGAGTTATTTGTCGTTGAAATATATTGTTATTTGCCATTTATTCCTCCTAAATTATAGTCCTCAAATTATTGAAGACCTCAAGTTTTGTTGGTGGTAGCACTGGCTCAGGATGCTCGATTGTGCCAAGTGGAGAGTCTCTGTCAATATCAGGCTGAAAGTCGTTAGGCCAATGTAATTTAACATAGTCATAACATAAACCTTTCTCAACATCCGATAAAGTAGACCAATCATTTAAGTCCTCTGGCAACACTGGCCAAGTGTCAGGTGCATCGTGTGCTAAATAAATTTCGTGCAAACGCTCATGCATCAACTGACCACTAACTAATGTAATCTGATACATATAATTTTGACTGCCCCATTCAGCTGTCTGTGGCGACAAGAAATTAAATCTTAGTCTAGGCTCATATTCATACTCAGTATGATTAAAACTATGAAATCCTGGATCGTTGTCATAAGCCGCCCATAAATAATAATAAGGTTTATGTCCAAGAATTGTATCAACTTCATCTTCCTCAAGAGTATATTGATATAAACAACGAGTTGCATAGGTCTCACCATCTGTTGGAGTAATATCTCCTCTATAACTTACTTCGCCTTTATCGACCGGCACAGTACTATAAAATCTAGGCCATTTTAAGTCGTCATCGACTGAGCACCACCAAGATTGCACGTATCGATGGTTTTTCTCGTACTTAGTACTAGCAATTGTTATAACAAAGAATGGATTCTTTCGCTCACTACTAACAATAAAAGGTATATACTCTACGTCACTAGCAGATAGCAAAATATCTAAGTTCCAGTCTTCACCTTGCTGCACTTTTCTTTCATGTCCGAAACTTTCCATAGTACCTCCTAAACTTCTGCTATCTCGACAATAGTACTCATTAGATAATCACGTGGACTAAACCAATCTATATCACTAATATACGGTATAAATGTACGTTCACTCTCTGTTCTATAATTAACTATACGAAACCTAAGTCGACCTTTACCTTTAATCAAAAATGAGGTTTGTAATCTATAATATGGTCGGTCTTTCCATATACATGCTAAACGAGCGCCAGGTGCAGCTTCTTCATCTTGTCTACTCGAACAATATAATCTTTGAACATTATACCATTTAGGGTTAGGATCGCTAATGTCTGCTAATTGATACTGTAAACCTAGTCCAAAACCTTCATTCCAGTCAGCATCAGTCATATCTTCAGTTATAGAACTTGTACCAACCTTTTTACCAAATTTAAATACTTGATTTAAATTAATTAAATAAACCGCATTTTTTGGCAAATCTAAATACATGTGGTCAAATGTCCAGTTGTTATCTATACCTTGAGTACAATATGGTATATCGTCGGGAGAGTGAGTAGAAGAATATTCATCACCACAAATAAAATAAGCCCCACCAGTATCTCGAGTAAATCCATCATTATCAACCCATTCGGCAGGTTTGCCAACAATACTAAGAGTAAACCAAGCATACGTACGACTCACCGACTTCTCTGGATCAGCTAATGTGCCATCTGCATGTAACATACAAAGATTACCATCTTGGTCAGTGCCAACAAATGCTCCAGCTGTATTATAAGGTAATTCTTTTAAGGTTTTATTTGAGTCTAGGTATAATAAACTTTTACTTGTAGGCCAAGGTAAAGTTTTAACACCTTTATTGCCATCACCAATAACTGGTACGCCTGCCTCTAATGTCCCCGATGCCAAAACAGTATTAGGGTCATTAACTTCTGCATAAATACGTTCATCATCTCTTATCATTTTGCCTCCTGTGTACTTGTGCTATTTGTCTGTCGACTCGTTTCAGGAGTCGCTGTTCCACCTTGCATACCACCTTGAGCAGTAGCTACAGTAGTCGTTTCTCCTGCACCAGACTGAGCACGATTTTTATTATTTGTCTTTTCGACATTTGCAGCGTGTGATTGACCATTTGCTGAACGTCCACCTTGGTTGCCACCAAGAGTTGAACTATTTCCGCCTAAGCCCATCATTTGCTGTTTGTTTTGCATAAATTGTAAAGCAACTTGCAATGCTTCTGGGTCATTTACTAATGCTTGTTCTACTTGTGTAGGCAAGTGCTTCTGACCTTCATCTAAGAACTCCAATGCATATTTTGCGGTTGGATAGCCAAATTGCTCTTTCATTTGCCAATACATTTTTAATGCACGTTGTGGGTCGATCTGAGTTCCCATTGTGCCGTTAATAAAGTCATTATCAATCAATTGCCACATTGCTGCTCTGTCTTGAGTAATCTCAGTAGCAGTGTCAACTGACCAAGCAAAGTCATCTCTATAGTAATACTCACCATGCGAGTCCTCTGACAAGAACATATATTTTGACCAAACTTCCTCACGTTTAGTGCCGTCTGGCAATAAAGTCACAAAGGACCTGCTCTCATCTGAGTATGCTAACAAATTTTTAAAGATTAACTCATAAACTCCTGAAAATGCTAAGTTACGAAGCGTATCTGGTGCTACTTTACGCTGTGCAGAAGCTTGCATTTGCAATTGTTTTGCTTTACCTGAACGAGCAGAAGGGTCATTTTTACCTTGGTCCGTATCGGTCGTACCAACAGTAGATTTAGCAATCTCATACAATACCTGAGCCTGAGTTATCTCTTCACTAATATCAGACATAACTTGTTTAACTTGTATAGATTGTCCTTCCTGTGGGCTCTCTACTTCAACATAAGAAAGCTCATCGCTCTTGTCGCTCACGCGAGTATCTTTAAGTTTTGTAACAAGTGTTTTACTACGAGCACTTTTTCGCTCTGCTTTATTTAACAATTTATTGATTATATCTTGTGTTTCTAGTACTAATTCAACTTCGCTCATACCATAAATGCTGCCAGGTACGCTTACCCTACGATAAGGTACAAATGGCAACTGGCGAATTAAGTAGTGTGGCAGTTCTGTGCCGGCCGGTATAGCTTTTTGCTCGTCTTCTTGGTTATTATCTTGAGTCTCATCCTCAGTTTTACCAACACGATATGGGTTAGTAACATAAACTAAGTCATCCTCAAGCGTCTCTGTTGCAACAGGCACATATTTAAAGTGCTTTGAGCCACAAACAGGACAAACTGTCTGAATTGGTGCCGGATTATGGCACTCTGTGCACTCTCTGCGTTTACGAATACCCCACTCTAAGTCATTGCAAATGACCTGAGAGGTCTCTTCGCACCAAGTAAATTTGCCAACATACCTGTCTTCATTCAAAAAGTAGCAATTTATAACAGGTATAATATCATTTTCATCTGGACTTTTAATCTCTCGATTATACAGGTCTAAACACTGAGCAACAGTTAGCGTTGAAACCTCAAAAATGTACTCCAATTCCTTATAGTTTTTCACTCCAGGCTGAGGGTAAACTGTATCAACTGGACAAGCATACACTTTTGGGTTGCCAGAACGTTCATGTGTGTTATCAAATGGGTCCCAAGTGACTTTAAACCAGCTTGCTCCATCAATCAAACAGTTATGTTCCGACTCATCGTTGACCTGCTCAGACAACATTTTATCAATTTCGTGCTGAATTAAGTGCTCTGTAGCATTTACTGGAGTCAAATCCGCATGATACCTAGGTGACATTTTAGGTGCAGGAATACTGCTATTCACTTTACCTTCAACCAACTCAAATGCCAACTTACGAATTGGCTTCATTATATTCTGTGTTGGTTTATTATTCTCATCTAGCTTGTAGAATGTGCCAGAAAATGCATTTCTCCACAATTTAACCTGTGTGCTATTGCACCTACTTCTCTCATATTCGCTCTTAGCTTGATAGTACTTTTCTCGCCACAAGTTTAACAATATGTTTTCTTCCTCAGTATTTACATACGTCGGTTTATTTCTAATGTTTAGGTAGGTTAAAACTCTACTATCTTTAACATTAGGATGAATTACTTTAGAGTCATTATTTACTTCCATTTAACCTCCTACTCTAGTTTTCCATTCCATTGGTGCACCGTGCATTTTTATAAAAGCATCACGCTCCTCTCGGGTCTCTAGCTTATTATAATCATCCCACATCTCAGGCCACCAATTAGAATAGTACGTAAAGCGCTCTATGCGCTTCTCAGGCTTTTCTTCTCCTGTTAACAAAGGTATGTTCTTATTTATTGCTTGCGTATGAGCATCGACTAAGTCATCATTAGCTCCAAATGGGAATGTGCCAAGTTCATGCTTAAATGCCTGAGTATACGATATGCCCTCTTCTTCCCACTCAAAGTCATCCGGACTCGAGAACAAGTGAGCATCTTTTTCACAAGGTATATAGCAACGTCCTTCACGCTGGAAAGGCGACGCTGTCTGTGCTCGTGAGTATTTACCACCTTCAGGCTCCAACGGGTAGACACTCGGGAAGTTTTCTTCTTGAATATTCAACTTCTTGCGCCATTTTCTAAGAACAGAAACTATACCAGGACCATTAGCTTTATCTTCAATATAAATAACGTCAATCTCCGGAAACATTCGACAAACTTTAAGAATTTTGTCAAGCGTATCAGGCAAATCCATACGTTTTCTGACTAAGTATCGGGCATAGTCAGAGCCAGCCATAATACCACCTACCTTCATAGCAACAAAGTCATTCTCTTTGTTGTCTTTAAAAGTAGCATCTATTGACAAATAAATTCTATCAAATTTGTCAGGCTTCCAGACTTTGTCGATTTCATACTCTTGCCAATCCTCGGTCCTAAATAAGTTTCCTTGCTCATCCGTCGGTTCACCCTGGAACAGTGCATTATACACGTGAGCACCTTGTGATGCTGTATAGCTCTCTTTAATAATCTGTGCCCAGTTTGAGTCTTTGCCCATCTCAGGACAAATACCTTCGCCAACTTCTCGACCCAACGGGTCTAAAGCCTTATTTGTCTCAGTACAAAGTGCTGCATAATTGTAGTCACCTACAATGTATTTCTTTCGGTTCCTTCTTAGCCATCCGATCAGGTCACTTGGCACCCATCTAGTACACATTACGATACACAACGAACCTGGATTACCTAATAGACGTGTTTCGATAGCTGACTGATAGTACTCGATATTTGTCACTATCTTAACTTCACTATCTGCATCCTGCATGTTCTTTATCGGGTCGTCTACTACAACAACATTACCTGTTTTACCAGTAATAGGACCACCCATACCTGCTGTACTCATACCACCGCCGGTTGAAACAAATAAACCATTATTCTGATCAAGAACCATCGTCTCCCAAGCTTCTGTGCTCTGTATCTTATCGTGAAGTTTAACTTTTCCGTGAGTAAGTATCGGAGCATACTCACCAAATTTCTCACGATTTCTACGACCAAACCTAGAAGCGAACGTTGACTCATAGCCCAGTGTCAAAACTGATAGTCGCGGGTTCTTAGTCAAAACCCAACTCTGAAACGTCTCAGTCACTGACAAAGATTTACCAGTTTGTGGGCTCGCGGACAACAAGATAAGTCCATAAGGCATGCCCGGATTGGGTCCTTTCTCATAGTCCCTCTGCAAGTTCGCAGTCAAAGAGTAATGATAAGGCGTCATCTGATAACCGAAATTTACGGTTTGGCAATACGCAGGGTAGCTTTTCATACATTTACGTCGTATTATTTCTCCATCAAGTCCATTCCAGTTCACTTTTGACTCTCGTACCGCTCGTACTTCCGCATTTGTTAACAATGGATAACCAAATTCCTTCTGAAATTGAGTTAGCGTTTTCGCCATAGTCTACTCCTTTATTGTTATTTGTTATTCGACTCCTCAGATTTCTCTTTAGATGCGCGGTAAGCTGCTAGTGCCTCTAGCTCGTCATCGGACAAGTCCTCGAACGGATTAGTTTGAACAGATAATTCGTCGCGGACTTTACCAGCTGTTCGGTCTAGCATAATGTTGAAGGTTGTATCATTAAATCTGGCCCGGAGAATGTTGCTCTCGACAATCACTTCAGCTTGCTGTGGCTCACGGTCAAGACCTTGTTCTTTCAAACGTCTCTTGACATTATCATACGCCATTTGGTCTAGTTGACTCTGGAACGTCTGCTCGCCTGTCTTTGGATCGTAGGTTGCGGGTAGTGGCTTAGCGTCACCTTGTAAAGCAACATTCATTAGCTCTTTCCAAGCTTTCTTAGCATATCGTTCGTCACTGTACAAAGATTTGTACTCTCGAGTTTCTCTCTCTTCTTTAGTCATCTTTACCCTCCTTTTTACCAATTTTGAGAGCGTATTACCGCTCCGCTCTCATATTATATTATATTCCAGAAAATTGAAGATTATGCACTTAAACTATATAGTTTAGTAAAAATTTTATAAAAATTATAAACGAGCTTGCAATTTAGGTTTTCAAGTTATGGTCTTTTTAATATTTACCTCACGCGCGTATCATTATATATTACGCGTGCACGCATGCGAGGACTGTAATCTGCAACAATTTTATTACTCAATTATAACTTTATAATAGCAACCTATTAGTCCTTACAGGTGACGTTAGTAGGTCGTAAAAATATTGGCCCACTAGCACTAACATAAATATAACCGCCATCTCGGGAAGGCGGGCTTTCGGGCAATTTTTAATATATACTAATTTATTTATTATGTAATTAAAAATTAAATTATAAAAAAGTTAAATCAAAAATATAATTTAATTGTTTAATTGCAAAATATACTAAAACTAGAAGGAGGTTAATATGTTAGTTTTAGAACGTAAGGGCGGAGAGGTATTTTTTGAGGGCCGCCAACTAAAAATCAACCCTCAAGCAAGCAAGGGGCCTGGGAAGGAAGTCGTAAATATCGAAGGCCTAGAAGGCTCAAATGGCCAAAAATGGGTTAGCCTATCAACCCTAAAAGAAGGCATGAATGAGGTGAAAACTCAAGGGCGCGAAATTGCAAGTTATCAAAGATATAACTTAACCGCGGAGGAAAAGGCGGAAATTAAGGCTCATCAAGACGCAATTGATGCCATTATTGAAAATGCTAAAAAGCGCTATATCCCTAAAATGGATTTAAGCAAAATTGATGTTAGCAAATTAAATAATGAACAAAAAGCACAATTGCAAAGTTATTTAGAGCAATTACTCAATGCAAAAGAGGAGGCCTAAATGGTTGAAAAGTTCACGGGTAAAAAGTTTCGTCCAACTGGAGAAATTAAAATAACCTATAGCATATATGGCGAAAAAATTGCTAAAGAGGTTTTTATGCCAACAAGTTCATATATGAGGTTTTTGCGCGAGCAAGAGGCTTTAAAGCAGAAAAAAGAGTTGGAGCACCTTAAAGCAAGTTTGGAGTTTCAATATGCAAAATATGGTGAAGTTGACCCGATTGACCTTGACAGGTTTGTCGAAATGGTTAAGAGGCTGGGCTAATGCCCACCTTTTTAAAGTTGGACCGATCGGTCGTGAACTTTTGATTATCGCATAAACTATAAAAGGAGGTAAATATGAAAATAGTTATGCCACATTTTTCTATCGAATATAGCGATGAAGTTGAAATGCTAAGAGACAAAACAAAATTTGAAGAAATCGGTGCTGAAACTGATGAATACGAAGGAGCAGAAGGGACTACCCACGGTTTAATTGTGTTCTTGCCACCAATCAGTTCAGACCTTTATGAGCATTTAGTCAATGAAATCTTTGAGGAGTTGTTGTAATGAAGAAACTTGACAAAGTTTTGCCGATTGTAAAGGTTAAAGTGCGCGGTATGGTCAAAGCGGTATCTGGCTATAAGAGTCATGATACTGTCTTTTTAGACAATGATATGTTCACGAGGGTCATCAATGAGACTAAATGGTCGTGGGGTTATGACCCAAATGATGGTAGATTTGTCTATTTAAACAATAAGCATCATTGGGTTTATATAGACCCACTGCCAATTTTAACAGAAAATGGCATAATAAATGCATACTGCCTGTCAGCCTTGAAGCAACCATTTGCCATTGTGCTGTAAATTAGGCTTGTGGGCTCTCAGGTTTCTGGGTTTTTAACGATTTATTAGTATCGTTTGAATGTTAGTTGTATAGTTTTAGGACATTTTGAACAATTTTAGACAAAATTATGAGGTCCTGAGGGTCCTGCGAGGCAAGAAGAGGGCCTGTTGGCTGCTAAATTCTCATGAAATTCGAGGCGATTTTGAAACAAGAAATAGCACAAAATTGCAAAAATAGTAATTAGAAATAATTATTTTGATTTCCGGGTTCCCAAAAATATATCATTTTCTCTAAGTAATGTTTTTTAAAAATAATTAAATATTATATAGTATTATATGAAAAATGAAAATAGAATATAAAATTTTGGAACCCATTTATCATAATAATTATTTAAATCAACTTTTGATTAAAAGGAGACTGAATGGACACAAATCCTAACGACAAATCAAAACAAGAATTGCTTAAGGAGCTAGAGGGCTTAGGAGTTCTATCGAATGGTAGAAAATCAAGGTCCGATAAGGGCAAAACTCGAGGACCCAACTCCAAAGTACGGTCTGATAAGGGCACACACCGTATTGCCACATACGGAGTGCAAAAATCACCACGTGCTATCTACGCTGCATTGCGAGCCCGTCTTTTAAACCGAGAGATAACATATAATTCTCTTGTTATAGAGCAAGATATAAACTCGATTTTTATGCCTGCTATAAAAGAGGACCAGGTGCGTGAGGGTTATTATTCTGTTGTTATACATGGGGTTAAGAAGGAGCGGACCATCAAGCATATAAAAGGTTATAGTGTGGACTTAGAGCGTTATAGGTTTGAGGCATTGCAGGACCTTGCCGCTCCCACTCAATTTACAGAAGAAGATGGGCAACTCTTTAAGCAAGAGATATTTCTGACAAGGGCAACTACTTACTTAGATTTATTTTGTCGGTTGTATCATGTCCGCGAAGAAGATTACCTTCGTTGGACCTATAAGCACTGGAAGGAAGATTATTTAATTGTTTGTGACGAATTACTAGACAATGAGTTTACATTCAATTTAGAACATCATCCTGGCTCCAGTGAGTTTATGCCTGAGTATGCTTCGAAGGTTATCGAGTTGCAGCAAGAGAAGTATATGCAGGTGATATCTTCTAAGGAGTTTACGAACATGAGAGCTAGAGTGCGGGACTTAGAGATAAGTAAAGTACAGGAGGCAATCAAGAGCAAACTCTTAGAGGACCCACTCAATGCACACAAGTCTCTAGCTGCCATTAACAGAGAGGCTAGAGAAAAGGTTGACATGGGTCAGGTCGACCAAGCCGTAGAAGAGTTCATGACTCTTTGGTTGCGCGACAAGGCGATTTTCGATAATGACAGGGATTAGTTAAAAGGAGGGTTAATATGACTAATCAACAGAAGAAAGAGTTAGTTGAGAATCTCTATAAAAATCAACACTTGCTATTTGGTGAAATCTATCAGTTCCTACGCGATGGTGAAGAAATACCACAGTCGTATGATATTATTGTTGTCATGTATGTGAATGCAACAAGTATTATGAATGCTCCGAAACCTATAGAATACTTCCCTGCTGCTAGTGTCTATGAGTCACATGAGGCGTTGCTAAGTTCACATTATAGTGACATATATGATGCACTTGTTGCATATAATATTATAGAAGGAGATGAAGAAGATGACCTTATCTAATAACACAGAGTTCAGAGAAGAGGTAGCCAGCTCAGAGCTGCCAAAAGAATTAACTACTAACTTGTTTGACAATGCTAGAACATATATTAAGTACAATCAGAATGGGACGTTGCGAAGTAAATGGACCCGTGACAAGAATACAGATAATTGGGTTGCAACGCCACAAGACGAGATAGATAGAATAAATAGAGAACTATCTCAGAAGAACAGAATAATTGCTCAGCCTACATCGTTTGACCCACAAAGAGCAAAAGAGGAGCGAGAGAGCGAGATAGAACAAGCTGAGTTGCTATTGGCACAGCTCCGCAGTTCTATAAGTCAAGATATAACTCTTGAATATGACGAAGAAAACAGAGGAGGAGAAAATGAGTAACACAGAACACAAAGAAACACCCGAGGAAACAACAGCAAGGTATGTGCAGTTGGCACAGGAGACAGGACTTGTGCATATAAGTCTTGCTCTAAAAGAGTTAAACTTACCATTGAAGAAAAAGAAAGCCGACATCTGGCGTTATTTGTTCGCCGGCAATGCCACGTTTACAATAGAGTCAACTAAGGTAAATCAAAGATATACTTATAAGATATATCAACGTAAGAATGAAAATATTTGTTCGAGGTATCTTATCTATCGTCTATATGGACCAGATAATGAGAACGATTATCGCTACATTGGTTTAATCTACAACGATACAGGTAATATAACGTGGGCAAGTGCGCATAAAGGTATGGACCTTAAGATGCTCAGTGCATTCTTGCAAATAGTCAAGAACCCAGAGCAACCGTGGCCAGATACTTGTCACTTTTATATGTCTGGTAGATGTGCTTGTTGCGGTAGAAAACTAACTACACCTGAGTCTGTCGAGCTCGGGATAGGACCAACTTGTCTGTCCTATCTACAAGATGACTAGTACATAGACAAAAGAGGAGAAGCATTATGAAGGGGTTATACAAAGATAGGTATTTGATTGCTGTGTATGACAGAGATGAGATGCTGATAGATGTGGGCTGTAGCGTGCGGGAACTGCGTCGTTATACGAATAACTCAGCTCACTCTAGTATCTCTCATAAAAGACCAAACTTTGTTTTGATTGATGTGTTCGAGAAGCATGACGATATCTTTGCTGAAGAAGATGAGTTATTCTTGAAGTATTTAGAAGAGTGTAATATCACTCAGACTAAAAAGGACCAAGAGGCTGCGGATGCTGCTGGGATAAGCTTGCGGACTTATTACAGGCACAAGCAGCTCGCAAGAGAAAAAGGTTTAAAAGGAGGTGATTAAATGAAAAGCAAAGAAATTAGTTCTTTAAATATATCTGATGGAGTAGTTGACAAAGAAAAAGACACAACTTCTGCTAGTTCTACCAGTCCTGACCGTCCGGCAAGCGATGGAGCTCGATTATCTTTTTCAGATTTCATGTCGAAACATCCGCCGGTTCTAAAGCTGAAGCCGGATGACGTTATAGCGACCATGAAATCTCGTCGATTTGTTTTGTTGAAGTCGGTTGCTGACGGTGCTATTCAGACTTATACTAACCAGTATGAAGGACCTGGTGGCGATATAAAAGTAATGTTGGACGTGTATTTAACCACAGACACATATCACTTTACTGCTACGCTCACACCAGGTATACTCTTTGTTGGGTCGCAGATGCTAACTGACGTTATGAACGAGGACAGGTTCTATGAGATTTATAATTATGTTCGTAGAACAATGCGCAAGATACTCGCACAAAACGACTTACCATCTCGCGACTAGATAAAAAGATAGCGGAGAGTAAAATATGTTCATAAAATAGTGAATAATTTTATTCTAAAATGAATATAATATAATATGATAAATAAAAATATTGGTCATCCGCTAAAGAGTTTAAAAATGGATGTTCCGCTATCATCCAGCTCTGACTAATTAGTTATTTGTCAAATAAAATTTGTCAAAAAGTAAAAGGAGAAAAATTATGGCAAAAATTATTAAAAACGGTGACAAGTACTACTTTGACGCTTGTGACGGTACTGTACCAGTTGAAGTACCTGTATGGGTTGAAACTTCTAAGAAAAATGACAAGCATCCAGATGGCAAACACTGGATTAAATTACCTAAGGGTAATGTAACTAACAGACAATACTTCAGTGAAGAATTGTTTGAAGCTACTCAAGCAGATGGTGAAGTAACAGTTGAAGTAAAAACTACTGCTCCTCGTATTTTAGGCACTAGTGGTGTTAAACAAGCAATTGTTAAATACCTAGATGCTGACCAAGCTGAAGAGTATGAAACTCTTGTTAATGGTGCAGTAGAAGCTTTCAAAGCAACTAAAGCTGCTGGTAAGAAAAAGAAACCAGAAGACATGACAGTTGAAGAATTGGAAGCATACATCAATGCACTTAAAACTGGTGCTCCAGTTGCTGCAAGTGTTGCAGGTCCTAAGAGCTTTATGGACATGTTCTCTGAACAAGAATACAATCGTTACAATGAATTGATTGCTATTGCTCAAGAGAACAAAGCTAATGCTCCTCGTGCTAAACGTGGTCCATTAACTGACGAAGAAAAAGCAATCAGGGCTGAGAAGAGAAAAGCTAATGAATTAACCAAAGCTGAAAAACTTCTTGCTGCATTGCGTGCTAGCCAAGCTGAAGACGAAGATATGTAAATAATTAAATTAGTCAAGAGTATTAGGGTCCACTTAGGACCCTAATACAAATGCTAATTTTTAGGATGTCTTAAAAATTAAAAACAACAACTATAGGAGGTTGAATGCCTAGAAAAGTAAATTCAATGACAGAACACTCAAAGAAGTGGAATATGTATGTAAATGAGCTGGAGAAAGCGAACTTCTTGATTGCTTTAACAAAGAGCGGTAAGTCAAAGTGTCAGAGCGCTGCCGTCAGGGCATTTATGTATCTTTATGCAAATGATGATGTCGTCAGAAACAAAGTCAATGCAATTGTAGACAATTTTCTTGTTTATAAAGAGAATGGTCAAATAAGTAAATTGTAATAAACCGAATAGGAGGGGTAAATGAAAAATAAGTTTTATATTAAACAATTCATACTTAATAATGTAAATAGTTTCCAGGACTGGGAGCGTGATAATTATGCTGATATAGTGAGCAATGATGCAATAATTGGTTATTTGTTCTCACTAAAAGAGTCAATAAAGAATGGGCCAAGAATGCAGGTTCTTAATCTTTATTTGATTAAACGTAACTCATATAGCGGAATTGAGGTATCGGCAGAAGAGCTCGGCAAGGCCTGGGAACTATTTTTATTTAAGTGTGATACTGCAAAATCGTATAAATACACAAACGTGTTTGTCAATCCACCATTTGAACAATGGTTAGATACTAAGGACAATTGGTGCAAGAAAGTTGCATCAGATATTTCTCACTCATTCGACTGGACCTTCAGCGATGCATTGAGTGAGGTTTACATAACCTTATTGTCTCTCTACAAGAAGGGCACTATTTATATGGGTAATTTGTCCTATTTGAAAAAGTCAATATACAATTCTGTTTTGTGTGACTTAAGGTTTAATCGTAAAAGATTAAATATGTCAAATGACAATGTTCAGTCACTAGACACAATATTGGCAGTAGATGCTGATGGTAAAGCTTTATTTATGTCAGATATAATACCTGCTGAAGAAGCACCAAATGAAGAGAGCTTAGAGTATCGTAATCTATTGTCCTGTGCCAAAGCGTTATTACGTAAAACGTTTAGCGAGCGTGAGATTGACCAAATAATAAACTATACACCAAACTATCTACCATTGTCGTTATATCGTAGATTGTTGAAATGGAGAAGTGAGCATAAAGTGGAGGAGCTATATGGGCTTGAGAATTAACAACGCAACAAAAGTTATTGATGCATTCTATTATGGTAATTATTATAACTTTAATAAAAATGACAAACTTCGCTTGACAGAAGATAATGTCATTAGTGACCAAAACACAGCAATGGGTAAAATTGTTGAGTTTTGGGACGATGCTCTTGATTCATATTCACAGTTCTTAGTTTTAACAATGAAAAACTACAAATCACAACCGACCTGGAAGTCACATAAGCTGCAGCTAATTCGGTCGGCACGAGAACATGGCCTACCGGTTATATTTGTTCCAGAGATAGACATAGGGTTTGGTGTACTCGATAAAACTTATGACATACTGTCAGATAACTATAAAGACCTTATCGAAGTTGCTAAATACTCTACTGACCCCGATATTAAAACCTCTTGTCTTATATGTTCAGGTTATAAAGTAGTTGCATATTCGTTTAATCAAGAGATTGATGGTGAGATGCTACATGCCGAAGAAGTGCTAATGAGATATATTAGATACTTAGAATACAAAGACGAGATAGATAACAAATATGGTCCATATACAGTTCTCTCTTTGTTAGAGCCTTGTTTTGATTGTTTGCATAAACTAATCGAGCAAGGAGCTACTCGAATATACTTCAGTCAGTTGCACAAAGACAAATGGAACACTGAAGATTATATTCAGTTGACTAATGATATATGGGCTAATCAGCTGGGTCTCTTGTACCCAGTCAAGTATGATAGACTCGAGAATAGTCTAGTAACAAAATTTTATAGTAAGGAGGCAAAATGATAGCATACATTTTGATTTTAATCTTAACTTGGTTTACCAGTGCCCCAATCTGGTTAAAAGTTGTTATATCTCTTGTCGCTGGTTTGCTAGTGATAGTTAATGCAGTGATATTTGGTATAAGATTATTTTTGTCGAAGGAGGATGAAGCATGATAGCATATGGTATTCTTATTTTCTTTATCTGGACGCTATTTGCGTCTCAGGCAATCTTCTTGCCTTTATGGTTAGCAATCATTCTAACTGTTATGTGTGTAGTTATGATTGTCATTAAGGCTATGAGGTTAATTACAGAAATCACTATGTTTATGAATGGAGGCGACTAAATGATTATTTATTTAGAAGGACCAGATGGTTCAGGTAAAACAACTTTAGCAAATCACTTATATAAAGCACTAGAAGAGAAAAGAGCTGCATTAAATATAAGCAGGCAAACAATAATAGACCCGGTTGCTGAGACCAGGGTGTCCACTCATCCGGCAAAGCGAGATAGGGTAACAGAAAAAGAATTATATCACAGATTGAAAATGATGGCAACTGATGGTGACATACACATTATGGACCGAGGACCTATCAGTGATATAGTTTATCGTATCTTTGATAATTTCAAGTCAGTTACAACAATAAATAAACTTATTGACTTTATTAAAAAGTATAATAAAAGAATATTTATTGTTTATTGTAGAACAAAGAATGCTGAAGAGGCAATGAATGCTCGTGGTGACGACAATCCTGTTGCATTAGAACGACATAAAGAATTGTCTAAAGTATATGATTTTGCTATGTCTGTTGTTCAGGCAAATACAAATAAATATAACTTTGCAATTTATGATTGGTCTAATAGGTTGTCTATTAACGAGATAACTGGCGAATTGTTGTATTTCGCATATTTAAACACTAAGTAGTAGGAGGTAAAAATGGACTTAGTAGAACGTTGTAATTTCATAGAAGAACTATTTATTGACCTAGAGAGAACTTCCGGCAAATTAGCAAAAGAGGACTTGGTGAAAAACTTCACTTGTAGGTTCTCTTCGTGTCCCGGCCTGCTAGAGGACCTTGATTATTGTTTTGAGGTCCTCGCTGGTAGGCATAAAGTAGGTTTCACATATATAGATTATGATACTAATATCTATCGTGGGACTTATGACAATTACTCGATAAAAGGGTTCATTGAGTATTTCTTAAAAACATTGTCAAACACATATGACGACATATTCTTAGCATGCGTGTATACTCCAGTAGAGGCTCGAGACTTTATAAGACAACTAGTTAATCGAGAGTGGAGATTAGGTTATTCAAATAAGAATAATATGATAACCAATATATCTCCAATGTTGGCTAAAAGGTATCCTGACTCGTTTCACGAACAATATTATTATGTTCAAGAGAAACTAGACGGCAACAGATGCATTGCTCGCTTTAATAATGACGAACTTAAATGGGAATTCTTTGCTAGGTCCGGCAAACCTTTAAAGGTTAACTTTGATATGGACTGGGCACCTATTGATTTAATCTTTGATGGTGAAGTAATGACTTTAGGCCATGCGGGTTCTAGAGACTTTAATAAAACTTCTGGAGCAATAAATGGGAAGTTTACAGATAAAACACAACTTCACTATTATATCTATGACATCATTGAGCCTAAGTTGAGTTATGAAGACCGCCGTAGAATACTTTATGAGTATATTGACGAAGATATTGGCAAAGATTGCACAATATTAAAGACACTTGACAAATTGTGGTTATACCCTAACGTAGAGTACAATTGGCAATTAGATGAGTTATTAGATTTTATTGTTAATCAAGGTGGAGAAGGACTTATTCTTCGCGACCCAGATGCAGGTTATCAAAGTGGTAAAAGAACTGATGCACTTTTAAAGTACAAGAAGACTCAGACAATGGACTTGAGAATAGTTGGCTGGAATGAGGGTAAAGGTAAATATGAAGGTATGATTGGTTCATTTATCTGTGAAGACGATAACCATACAATAAGAGTTAATGTTGCTGGTATGTCTGACGAGATAAGAGGAGCAGACAATCCAGAAGCATTTATTGGCAAAATAATAGAAGTTGCATACTTCGATATAAGTCAATCAAAAGGCGGTGATAAAAAATCACTTCGATTTCCTCGCCTTAAAAAGTTTCGTCCAGACAAAGAGACGACATCAATTTATTAGGAGGTTAATATGGTTCCTTTAATGAAATGTGGACACACAGCAAATGCTGTAGACCAAGACAATAACCCAGTATGTGTTATTTGTAATTGTTGTGAGATTGCTAGAACTAACTCAGCAATGAAAGAGTTGTTAATTCGTCGTAAAGCACGTTGTTTTGAGTGTGGCAGAATAGAAGATAGTAATCTTAATTTAGCATTCTTTGAATACAAACCGTTAAGTGACTATGATAGTTATTATTGTGGTTGCTATGGTTGGGACTAGGAGGTGCTTATGACGGAAGAACGTCCTACTCGTTGCATTGACCCGGTAATGAAATATTGTCAAATGTGTAAATATGGTCTTGTTATCTACCCAGAGGGCACGACCAAAGAGGATGTGTTGTATGAAGGTGCTTGCTTCGATACACAATGTATGTATAACTTAGAAGATACTATTCCAACTCGTAAAGAAATACGAGAATTTAATAAGGAATGGAAGGCGCATGACAAGCAGCAGAAGAAGCTCGAAAGAGCTGAGAAGCAAAAAGCTAGGCGCTTGGAAAAGAGTCGAAAACGAAGAAGAACTTCTGACTGAGAATTATGGCTTAATTAAGCATGTCCTCTTTAAATTAAATATCTTTAGTGATGATTGTGAGCAACAAGGTGCTATTGGACTATTAAAGGCAATCAGGACTTATAAGCCTGAAATGAACTTTACCTTTGCTACTTATGCAAGCAAATGTATACAAAATGAGATACTCATGTTTTTGCGAAGTGATAATCGATATATTGTTGATTCACCTAATTATGATACTGAGACTTACATTGAAGAAATTGGTGACTTAGAGCATGACTTGGACTTTGAGTGTTTCTTGTCTACTCTGTCACCAGCTGAATATGCAGTTGCACAGGCATTTCTTAGTGATAAAACTAAGTTGTATATTATCAATGAAATGCATGTAGGTCGCAGCGAATTGCAACGACTAATAAATCGTATCAAGCTTCGCTATATTGAGTATAAAAATAATAGCAAATAGCTAAAATCAAATATCACTATTGATTTAATTTAGGACATTTCTTATTGATTAAAATATTCTTTAAAAAATATATCAATCAAGATATTTAAAGAATATCAAATCTATCCTAAAATTAAAAATAGTGATATTTTTATTTAAAAATAAATTTGAAAAATCTCTAAAAATTAAATTTTTAAGTAATTTATTTCAATTTTATATAAAAGTAAAAAATAATTATAAAAAGATAAAAATAAAGTGAAATTATTATTATCTTTTCGCATATAATATAATATCAAAATAAAATAAAAGGAGTCAATATGCAAGATATTAAAGTTGCTATCTTGAAACACAACCTTGATGGCACTCCACTATTCTTAGCAAAGTTAACTCAGCGTGGCTCAGAGATAAGTAGTTTGGATGACTTGTTGAAATTATATAATGACAATGTCTACAAACAACCATCGAAACAATTATTGAGTTTGCCACATTCAACAATCTTTAGAATGTGTGAATTAACAGTTGCTATTTATGGTTTGTCAACAAAAGCTGTTTCACAATTAAGAACACATGCAACAAGGTTAACATTTGTTTCTACTTCGACACAATATAGTGAGTTTACAAAAGTACAAAGTCCATATGTTGTTCCAGAAGGTTTAACACCTGAGCAAGAAGAAATTTATAAACAAGCATGTCAAGATATTCATAATGCCTACATAACCATGTATGACAACGGAGTCGACCGAGATAGAGCAGGTTATTTACTACCACAGAGTTTAAAGAAGTGCTTAGTGATTCATGGCAATTTCCCAGCTTGGCAGTATATGTTGTCTATTAGGTTATGTAATCGTAATACTCGTGAAGTACAACACATTTGTGAATTGATTTTACATGAGATTAGAACACAATGCGGTAATGCTTGGGCAGATTTATGTCTACCAAACTGTGTTAATTCTTATTGTAAAGAAGGCAAATTTAGTTGTGGTCATAAGTATGTAGAACCACAGGAGGTTAAAAATGAAGATACACTTCATACGGTTTAGTGACAAAGCAGTTTTACCAGAGAGAAAACATTTTAATGATACAGGTGCTGATATTTATATGCCATATAATGGTATAGTGCCACCACATTCAGTACAAGTATGTCCGTTAGGTTTTGGCATTGATTTGCCTGATGGACTAAATGCATATATACAAGAGAGAACTTCAATAGCAAAACAAGGTATTCATGTTCACCATTGTGCGATTGATGCAGGTTATAAAGGTGAAATTCATATGATTGTCAATAATCCTACTGATAATCAGTTTGTTTATCACGAAGGTGACAGAATAGGCTATTTAGTTATTACACCTTGTATTTATGCAGATTATACTGAAGATATGGGTGAAGAGCGCGGCTCTGGAGCGTTTGGGAGCACAGGTAAATGAGTGCACTACAATATATCTTAATATTGTTTGGTGTTATATTCTTTATCGTCACACCTGTACTAGTAAATAAAATCAATGACTTAGAACGTCGAGTAGATATGGAAAGGAGATTAAGTATGGACCAACAAGATAAAACTTCGTTACAAGATTTGTTCAAAGAAGATAGTCTAAAAGCAAAAACTATCTTGACTATTAGAACAAGACCAAAACTCACAGTTAGTGAAGCGGATGATGGTATGGAGCTTAATGATGGCTACGAGTTTGATGTCAATGGTGCACTTCCTGAGATTGCAGATGGAATTGCTAAAATGGCGGCAGAGCTTGAGCCTAATGGCTTCGGAGAAAAAAGCGGAAGTTATTTTGTTCAGTTAATAAATGAGTATTATCATAAGTTAACTGAAGACAAGTAATGTGCGTTGGCAGGGACACAATAAATACTACCTGCCACCAGCCGTAAGGCAAATCTAATTAAAAGGAGTAGAATATGAGACAAAGTCACTATGAAGAGATTATCAATTGTATCAAGTTTGGCGCTCCAGCATTAGCAAATGAGTTAATTGTTGACTTGAATGACACAGTTAATCTTGCTAATCAAAAGATTACTGAAAATCAAGAAGCTGAACGTCGTAAAACTGAAGAGCAATTGAAAAAGGCTCAAGAAGAAAAAGCTAAAAAGGCTGACGTCGAAAGCAAAGTAACTAAAAAGTAAAAGGAGTAAATTATGCCAACACCAACAGGACACGTATTATTGTCACCAAGTAGTTCGCATAGATGGTTAATTTGTACACCATCTGCTATGCTTGAAAGTTCTCAACCATCAACATATTCACCATATGCAGAAGAAGGCACTGAGGCACATGCACTAGCGGAGCTCAAGTTATCTTATATGTTAGAAAAGATTAGTGTCAAAGAATACGAAACTCGATTTGAGCAATTTAGATTAACAAGTAAATTCTACAATCTCGAGTTTAATGATTTTGTTAATGACTATGTCAATGAAGTAATGACAATAGTTAAAGAGGACTATAAAGGTCTTAATGTTAACGTGTACTTAGAAGAGTATGTTAAATTTGAGGACATTGTGCCTAATGGTGCAGGAACCAGTGATGTGGTTATTGTCGGTAAAGATTTTATTCATATCATTGACCTTAAATTTGGCAAAGGTGTACCAGTAAGTGCAATTGGTAACCCTCAACTCAGGTTGTATGCTCTCGGAGCTATTAAAACTCACGTAAGAGAGTGTGCATGCACTGAAGCTAAGATGACTATTATTCAACCAAGGCTTCATGATATTAGTACTGACTTCGTTCAAATTGATGCACTCAATGACTGGGCAATCAATTATGTCAAGCCACGAGCAGAACTTGCAATAGCGGGCAAGGGTGAGTTAGTGGCAGGAGACCATTGTAAATTTTGTAAGATGCGTGGTATATGTAAAGCATTAGCGGACAAACAGTTATCAGTCGCACAAGCAGAATTTGACGACGTAGTTGTTGAGAATCATATGATAGAGCCAGCACAAATGTCACCCGAGGTCATTGCGAGAATATTAGACATAGCACCTAAATTTATTGACTGGTTTAAAGACGTTCAAAGCTATGCAACAAACGCAGCAATAAATCATGGTGTTCAAATCCCTCACTATAAAATAGTTGAAGGGCGTTCTACTCGAATAATTACAGATGTCAATGCGGTTGCAGAGACATTACGTACGGCAGGTTTTCCAGAGAGTGACTACTTAAAACCAACAGAGCTATTAGGTATTACTACATTGGAAAAGAACATTGGTAAGAAATTATTTAACAACTTATGTGAACAATATATTGTTAAACCAGCGGGCAAGTTAACATTGGTGCCTGAGAGCGATAAACGAGAGGCAATTGATGTTAAAGCCAAAATATTAGATGGAGATGAGTTCTATGAAGTTGTTGAAACTGACGACCAATAAATTTTAAGTTAAAGGAGTTATTATGAACAATAATCAAGTTGTTACAGGTGAATGCAGATTGTCATTCGTAAACGTATTTGAACCAAAAGCTATGAAAGAAGGCGATACGCCAAAATACTCAGTTACGGCTATCATCCCAAAAACTGATACCAAAACTGTAAATGCTATTAAAGCTGCAATTCAAGCAGCAGCTGAAGCAGGGGCACAAAAACACTTTGGTGGTAGAGTACCTACAAACGTTAATCACACATTTAAAGATGGTGATACAGCAGTTGACGACTTAGGAGAACTAATAAATAATAAATACCCTGAATATAAAGGTAATTATTATATTCGTTTGTCTACTAAGTTCAAACCAAAAGTTTTGAATGCCGACAGGCAAGAAATTATTGACCCAACTGAAGTATACAGCGGTATGTATGGTAGAGTTTCTATGACATTCTTCGCTTACAGTGGAGATGGACGTCGCGGTGTTAGTGCAGTGTTGAACAATGTATTAAAAACACGTGATGGCGAACCATTGACTTCTCATTTGTCTGGCGACGAATTTGGAGAATAATTTACCACAGGTTTAGGTGCACCTTAAAGCACCTACATGTCTGAGCAAGAGCGTGGCGGCCAACCATAGCGGCCACTAACAGTGCAACTCTGTTATCAGGCACTTCAAGAGATAGGTTATAGATAAGGAGATGGCCGGCTCACGAATTGGTGTGTATCGAAAGTGATATTCGGCCCGACGCACCAAACCTATCTTTTGCCAGGAAGTGGTGTAACGGTAGTAACATAAGGCCGACCAGGCGCCTCAGATGTGAGTGCAAATCTCACCTTCCTGACTGACGAGCTGACGCGTCAGTAAAGACCATCATTGTTAAATATACCCCATTTAACAAATCTACTATCTAAGGTATACCTCCTTTGATACTTTAAATATGCACAGAAGTCTGATGGTCTTCTTCTGTATATTATATTAAAAGTTTCTAGACCTTCTAGAAACTTTTTATGAGTCAGACAAGTGAATAGTGAGTGCAATTCTCACCTGGCTCACCAGCACTACTAAGTGCACAGGAGGACTATATGAAAAAAGATAAGAAAGTTTTTGCATTGATTAAAGCAGAAAACAAGAGACAAAATGAATGTCTCGAACTTATCGCTAGTGAAAATTTTGCTAGTAAATCTGTTAGACAAGCATTGTCGAGCTGTTTAACAAATAAGTATGCTGAAGGCTATCCTGGTCATAGATACTATGGTGGTTGCGAGAATGTAGACCAACTTGAGCAATTAGCAATTGATAGAGCATGTCGTTTGTTTAATTGTAAATTTGCAAATGTTCAACCGCATAGTGGCAGCCAAGCAAATGCTGAAGCATATCGAGCTTTAGAGAAAATGCTAGAAGAAGACCACAAATTATATGTTCGTGGCACAGGCAAAGTAAAAGTACATAGACAAATGAAAATTTTGGCTATGGAGTTAGGACACGGTGGACACCTATCTCACGGCTCTTCTGTAAGTTTTAGTTCTAATTTGTATGACTTTAGTTATTATAAATTAGGTGAAGATCGACATATTCATTTTGACTTAGTAGAAGAAGCAATTAAAGCAAATAGACCTGACGTTATATTGGCTGGCTACTCTTCATACCCTTATGAAATTGACTTTAGTAAATTCAAAGAGTTAGCAATTAAATATGACTGTAAATTGATGGTTGATATGGCACATATTGCAGGTCTAGTTGCAGCAGGTGAATGTATGAGTCCAATACCTTATGCAGATATTGTGACCACTACAACTCACAAAACTCTAAGAGGACCTCGGGGTGGTTTGATTTTAACTAATGATGAGCGTTTAATTAAATATGTTAATCAAGCCGTATTCCCTTATTATCAAGGTGGTCCATTAGAAAATACAATTGCAGCAAAAGCAATTTGTTTTGAAGAAGCATATACTGACGAGTTCAAAAAGTATATTAAAATGTTAAAAGCAAATATGCAAGCATTCTCAAAACGTATTAGAGAACTTGGTGGCAATGTGTCCGATACTGATAATCACTTAGTACTATTAAACACAAAAGATACATTTAATTTGTTAGGTATTACAGCTCAGTTGAGGCTAGAAGATATTGGTATAACAACCAATAAAAATTTGTTACCTGAAGACGATGAAAGTCCGGCAAATACTTCTGGTTTACGAATTGGTTTTGCAGCATTAACTACTAGAGGTTGTACCCCAAACGTTGCAGTTGAAATTGCAGATATTATTTGGTTATACTTACAGACATATAATTACCTAATATTAAATGATGGCATTAAAGACTATAAAGAAAAAGTAAAAAAATTAGCAAGAACAAAATTAAGAAAAATCTAATAAAAGGTGGTAATTATGGGCGTAAAAGCTGAAACTTCTTTACAAGAAAGAATTCAAAAACTTATAAGAAGTAAAGGTGGTTATGTTATTAAAACCTGGGGTAATATGACCACTGAGCCTGGCAGGCCAGATTTGATTTGTTGTTATAAAGGTTTATTTGTAGCATTCGAAGTTAAAGTGGACGATAATAAACCTAGTCCACAACAAGGTATTCATTGTCGAATGATACAAAAAGCACATGGTATTAGTGCAATTGTTAAAGACACTAGCACAGTAGTTTGTGTACTACAACTAATCGATATAGCATTAAAACAATTTGGTCCTTACCCTGATTATATACTAGACGCAATTAGAGAGTTTGGTATTGACACAGGTGAGGAGTATTAAATGGCAGGTATCACTTATAAAGAATACAATGAAAAATATCGCCTACCGGAGCAAGCTCGAGATGAACAGCTGATAATGCAACATAAACATCATGTCTTATGTTATGAACCAGGTAAAGGTAAAAGCTATCCAGCAATTCATTGTATGATAGAAATTAACAAATTAAAACATGGTAATGCAAAAGTACTAATAATGTCTGATGCAACTTGTATTCGTGAAATGTGGCGAGCAGAGATTATGCCTCAAGGTATATTGCCTAAAGAGACATATATGGTGACCGACAGGACTGCAATCGGCACAGTTAAAGAAGCACTTGTTAATACAAAGTGGGACTTGATAATCTGCGACGAATGTCAATCCTTAAGGTCTGGCGTCACTAGAGCAAAAAGTAAATATGCTAAGTTAGTGTATGCATTAACAAAAAGAACAGAATATGTAATTGGTATGACTGGCACGATTGCAGGTAATAACAATATAGAACCATTCTGTGTATTACACAATCTTAATGTTGCAGGTATGGGACAAATAAAATGTAATATATTTAAAGCAGCATATTGTGAGTCAGAACTTCAATACGGTCCATTTGGTGCGTTTGAGAAACCAGTAAGATTAAATCAACGCGGTGAAGAACTTATGGCAAAAGCATATCAAGAAGGTTGTTCATTTTGGGAGTATGACGACAATGACGAAATGCCTCCAATGGAAGTTAAGATTGAAACATTTAAAATACCTGTTACTGAACATTATAAAGATGCACTTGAAGGTATATTAAAATGTGATGAGCATGAGAGCACGGTATTAAAAGCAATTGCATTACAAAAAGCACAACAAGCATTAAATGGTTTCTTATATTATGATGAGGACTCTATGAGACATACATTTGAACTACCAGATTTTGTAAACCCTAAAATACAATTTGTTGTTGATGAATGCAAAAAGGGTAATCGAATAATTGCCTATAGATTTCAAGAAGATGCGTATTTTATCAGCAAAGCATTAGACAGAGCAGGTATTTCACATTGTGATAGTATAGGAACATTTAAAGACCAATTGTCAAGAGGACATCATTGTGTTTTAGTTCTTCAATGTTCTAAAGGTAAATCAGCGAACTTACAAGAATGTCAAGAGATTATTTATTATACAGCAGACTTCAGCTTTATAGCATATAAACAATTTATTCATAGGTGTTGGCGAAGAGGACAATCACAACCTTGTAAAGTGACTTTCTTAGTCAATGACCCTGGCGACAAATATAAAGTTGAATACAAAATATGGGAATCACTTCGTAAGAAGCAGTCAATACACGAAACGTTAATGTCAATAAAAGGAGGTTAGTGTATGGACTTTGAAAAGTTCGGTAAATTATTTCCAAATGCTAAGTTCGTCAAGCTAGCTCCTTTCAATGAAGAAGAGCTGCATGATGAAGGAACTCGTAAACAAAATAAAACACCTATTGATGGACGTGGTTTAAACCATCCATTAAGTTTAGGTGAAGCACAGAACTGGGTAACTGATGGCGGTCGTGTTGGTTGGATTGTGCCTAACAAATATATTGTTATAGACATAGATAACAAAGACCATCCAAAAAGTGCTTCAGTTCTAGAAAAAGTATTGTATCTGAAAGGTGTTAAGTTTTGGTCTAACTCATCAAAACAAGGTATACACTTCATATTTAAAAATGACTCTGAAGTAATGAAGAATAAAGGCACTTTTGCAGGTGCCTTAACTCCATTAGGTATTAGAGCAGATGGTCGTGGTAGTGGTAAAGGTTATATTATCTTACCTGCTAATGATGAGCAACATAGACAATGGAAAGATTGGGCTAGTGAAGATATCGACGATTTACCTTTCTTCATTAGACCTTTACGTCCGGCAAAGGATGACGACCCAATATTCATAGATATGCCTCAAGGTGGCGGGTCAGATGCTCTTGTCAAAATTCGTGGTATTGCTTGTAAATCAAATATGATTACAAACGACCAATCTGTTGAATGCTTAAAAATTATTAACGAAATTATTTGGACTAACCCAATGCCTCCGGCAATGTTTGAAGCAACTGTTGCTAGAGAAATGCCTTATGACAATGTGCAACAAGCAGATGGCACTGGTCCAAGTAAACAAAATCAATGGCGACTATTAGCTCAGAAGTTAATTAAAGATTATAACTTAATAGCTCTTGGTGACACCATACATATGTATGTTAATGGTCACTATAGACCATTTAGTCCACATGAACTTCAGACATTTATTCTTGAAAAAGGTTATATTGATGCAACTGCGGCAAACAGAAAAGAAACAATTGAGTTTATTACGGCACTTGCTCAAAAGGACTATAGAGAAATAAACAAAGATTATGCAATTATTGCAGTTAAGAATGGTATGTTAGATTTGAACTCTGGTACTTTAACTCCACACTCACCAGACAATTATAATACTATTTATCTTGACTGGGAGTATAAAGAAGACGTTGAATATTCAGAGTTAATTGACGACTTTATGAAACAAATATCTAATGGTGACGCAAAGAAAATGCAATTCTTGTATGAAGTTGCCGGTTATTGTCTACTTAAGAAAAGTATATTTGAGAAATTCTTTATCTTTAAAGGCACTGGCGGTACTGGTAAATCAACATTCTGTAATTTAATTATGAGAATGGTTGGTAAGAAATATGTATCAACGGTTAAACTAAATCAATTTGACCAAGACTACTATTTAGCAACTATGATTGACAAACTTGTTAATATTGACTTTGACGCAAGTGACAAGAAAACACTAGAAGACTCAGGTAGATTTAAAAGTATAACTTGTTCAGAGCCAGTATCAGTTAGACAAATTTATGCAGCAGTTGTTGAAATGGTATCTTGTGCAACAATTATTATAAATGCAAACCATATGCCTAAAATTGCTGATAAATCAGATGGTTTATATCGACGTATGATATTAGTTGAGATTGACCATAAGATTAAGAACCCTGACCCTAAGTTTTTGGACAAAATAACAGATAGTGATATGGAGTATTTCTTTTATAAAGCTGTTCAAGGTATTCATATGACTTTACAACGTGGCGGTTTTACAATAAATACTTCGGAAGAAAACTTGAAATTAAAGTTTCAAATCGGTCAAAGCAATATTAAGAAATGGTTGCAGTCCTATCAATATACTATTAAGGACTTAGTGCATAAACAAACAACACAATTGTTCCAGGACTATAAAACATTTTGTATTGAGAACAATTGTAATAGTTCAACAAAATCAAACTTTATTGATGACCTGTTAGTCGAAACAGATTTATTATTAGACTTTGATAAAGGCGAACGAGAATATTATCTTGAGCGTTATGATAATGACCCTCGACCTGACGATTATATTTTCGTGCCAGCAGAAGTCATGAGCAGAAAGAATGCTAAATGGGGTTAATAAGGAGGTTATATGAAAAAGATTTTAACTGAAGTGCTCACTGAGATATTTCACAGTGGAGTGCAAGAGCAATGTGCTATTAGAGTTGAAGGTGAAGACAGTTTTATGAGTGTTGATAAATTCTTGTCTTTGCATGCAACTGATAATGTAGATAATCTATTTGTTCCGGTGCATGTTGGTTATAATGACTTACTTGCTCGTTGGGACATAGTAATAAAACCAAAGGAGTAAGTATGAGTGCAAATAATTTAAAATTTTTCGACTTTGAAGTTTACCCAGAATGGTGGTGCGCAATTGTAAGTGATGAAGAAGAAACCTATCCAGGTGGTATTTATAACAATCAATTTGATGCAGCAACAGAAGAAACAATTAAAAGTAAAATGAGAGTATATACTAGCGACGACCCAGATAGTGCAAAAACACTTAAAGCTGATTTGTCTAAAGGTGTATTATGTGGTTATAATATTAAACGTTATGACTTAATAATAGCAAAATGTATATTTGCAGGTTTCACTCCTCGCAAGTTATATATTGCTTCTCAAATATTAGTCAATCCAGAATTAGCTGACTATGATGCTGAGCATATGAGAATAGCAAGCTTTATTCGATTTGGTTGGAGTGAAGGTGAGTCTTGGCAAGATTTGCTAGATGACTCAGATAAAAGTTTGAAGGACAAAGAATGTTCACTTGGTATGGACATTCGAGAAACTACTGTTCCATTCGGCAAAACAGATTTAACTCCAACTGAAAAAGAAGATATACTATTTTATTGTAGACACGACGTTTACGCACTTCATGTATTATATGTGACTACATCAAAAGCATATATTGATACTAAAGTTCAATTATGCGAGACATTTGGTATTGACAAGAAAATAGCATACAAAAACACAAATGCAAATTTGTCAGGTAAAGTTCTAGATGCTGAAAGAGTACATGGCACAATGGTTATTGACCCTACTATAACAATAAGAGATGAAAAGCTTAAAAATTACTTTGAGACTTGGTTGCCTGCTGACATTTATCAACATTTGTTAACAAAGCAAGAAGCAAAAACATTTGAGTTGTATGACAATATTGTTGATATAGCAGATGGTGGACTTCATAGTGTTTACAATGTTCCAAAAATCGGTCGTGTGACTCCGGGACTTTATGTTGAGTCTACCGACGAATGGACAATGTATAATGTTGACGTCTCTTCTTGTTACCCATCAGTTATGATTTTCTGTCAAGCAATGTCTAGAGCAATTCGTAAACCTGAACGACTTAAATATATTTACGAAAGACGTTTGCAATTGAAGTTAACTCCGAAATCTCAATGGACACCTGAAGACAAAGTATTTGTTCCAGCGGCAAAACTTATATTGAATACTACTTATGGTGCTATGGGCAATAAGTATCTTCCATTATATGACGACTACATGAGAACCAAGGTTTGTCGTGTCGGGCAAATGATATTAATTGCAATTAGTAATCATTTATATAAAACTATTCCTGGTTTGAAAGTCATTCAAACAAACACAGATGGTGTATTAGTATATGCTAAACGTTCAGACTATGATGCTATTAAAGCAATCGTTGACGAGTTCTCAGCAATTAGTCAATTTGCATTTGAAATTGAAGAAGACAATAAGTTATGGCAATTGAATGTAAACAACTATGTTGCTGTTCATCCAGATGGCGAAATTAAAAATAAAGGCGGTGCATTTGTTACAAGCGTATATCAAAAAGGCACAAATAAATTAAGACCTCTTGGTAATTATTGTGTTCCTAAGGCTCAAATGAATTTCTTGACTAAAGGCACCAATCCAATTAAAGAATTACTTGAGAATACAAATGTAAGTGATTTTTGTGTCACATGTACTAAAGGTCCTACTTATAAATTAATGGTTCAATATTTTGAAGATGGGACTAGAGAGCCTTTAGGTAAAGTTGCTCGTTGTATCGCAGTTGAAGATAAACAATATAGTTTTATTAAAAAGGTTAAGACACTTCATGGAGTTCAAAAAGAAGACATGGTTGCATTATGTCCAATTCACCCATTAGTTATAAATGATAACTTACAAAACTATAAAATTGAAAATCAACATTTAATATATAAACCAACTGGTAAAGCTTGGAAAATTGACTATAGTTATTATGCACGTGAGCTTGATAAGGCATTAGACATACCTTGGTATGAAATGAAGAACGACCAATTTGGTTTAACTAAACAATTTAATTTATAAAGGAGGTTAAGCATGTTTGCAGACTTAGGCAGGTTACTGCCTCAGGAGTTCAATAGTAAAGAGCGCTGTGTGCAATGGTGTAGAAATAAACAACTTGGTTTGAAACACAGCCTAAAGCTCTTATCAAAAGAACGAGAATGTTTAATGATAAGAGTTCCAATTACTAACGAGATTGTTAGCATCTACGGCGAGCCTGACGAAATAGCTTGGCTCCATTTAGAGCTAGTTAAATCAGACTCATATACTTATAAATAGTCCTTGTGCTGAGGACTATTTTTATTTATCACTTTTATTGATTTTAGGATATTTCTGAGGGCCATTTATATCTCTCGAATATTTATTCAAGAAGATTATTTTGGAGCACCAGATATATCTTTAAATTAAAATTAGGATAGAGTCTGATATAAAATAAATTTGAAAATTTTTAAAGAATGAAAAAGGCACTAGTGACTTACTAGTGCCTTTATTTTTAACCTTTAACAAAGCCTTTAGAGCCACGATATAGATTTTTAGTAATACCTAACTTAACAAGTTTATTATAAATAGTGCTTGATGCGTAATATTTATTACCAGCTTTGAGCCAAGCAATAATCTTAACAAGGTCAGCATTATTTTGCATAATACTTGATACAGCATTCTGTCGTTGCTTAGTGGTCATTTGATTATAGGTCATTGTTTTATATTTGCCATTTTCTTGTTTAACAGAAACAGCTAATTTATTTTCATAGAACTTAGTTAAGTCTTCAGCATTTAAAGTACCATAAGTCTTATTGATTTCAGTCAAGTCTTTACCTGTAACATTAAAGTCTTCACCATTAACTTTATACTGTCCACGAAGCATAGTCTTAGTTAAACCTAATGCTGTAGTCTTACGTTCATTTTGAGATGCAGCATCCCAGCTGAAGTAAGGAACAGCACGTCCTACCCAATCAGCCCAAGAGTCAGTCTTGCCAGTATAAGGGTCAACCTTCTTTTCGACTAATCTAGCGGCAAATGGTATTTTAGCTAGTGCTCTATCTAAGAATGTCTGTTTGTTCAGAGTGCCAGTATAAGTTAGACCAGCAAACCAGCTTAAGATATTAGGTATAAAGCTTAATGCAATACTCTCAAGTTGATTAAGACCCATATCGAATGAACCATTAGAGTACATGTCCATTTGAACAATGTCCATAACTGGTAAATCGTCAATAGTCACATCTGCTAATCTATTCAAAGCATCTAGCACACCTTCCCAAGTCCAACCTTTCTCTTGTATACCGGTAACAAATGCAGCACCAGCCAGAACACTAGAACTACCAAATATGTCAGATACGTCAATAACAAGATTACCAATGTGAAGTTTAGGCTTACCATAGTCGTCATCCTCAAGTCGCATAAAGCCAAGACCGGCAAGTAATGCACCAAGTCCCATAGCCACAGTACCAATTACACCAGAGCCTAAGTCGCGGCGAATTAAGTATTCTGTAAGTTCAGGAGATACATTAGATTTACCTGCGATATAATCTGCTTCGGCTTTAGCCACCTGTTGTTCAAGGTGAGTTATTCTATAAATAGCACGACCAAGACCAATAGGACTATATCTTATAGCAGCCTTAAACCAGTTCCAAGATGATGCAGCATAAGGCATTATCAATTTATAAGCAAACCAACCAAGCTCACTTCTATCAGATAACCAACGTTCAACATTGTTGAAGAAGTTGTCAGAGTGCATATAGTCATTAAGTGCAAGACCAATAGCAGTTGAGAAGTCATTCATTATAGCATCAGTCATTTTGCCATCTTTGAGACTATATTTCTTTTCAGCTAATATCTTACCAAAATACCTTACAGCAGCTTCACGCACATAAGAGTCATCACTCATCACCTTCATTAAATTCTTATGCAAGTCATTTAACAATTTAGACTTAAACATATTATTGTTATAGTATTCATTGTAAATTGCTTTGAGAACTAAGTGAGTAGTAATCTCTTCTCTAGTCAAAGTTTCGCCTTTAGCAATCTTATTTTGGTTTTTAGCAACAATATCACTTACATTAAACTTAGACAAGTTAGATACAAATGTGTCAAAGAAACCGTTATCAATAATATTGTCAGTAATAAACTTTTGTATTTCAGGAGTTACTTGTTGGTTCATCTTCAACTGTCCAGCCATAGTTTTACCTTTAAACATTGCATTACCTATTTTACTAGATAATGTATTTAAACGTTTTAACATAAAGTTAGACATTTTATTTCTTAACCAAGTAAGTGGAGAAGACAACATAGCCATTGAGCGCACGCCGACTATACGTCTTAATACACCCTTCTTGCTAGATTGTTGTTCGTCAAGCCACTCAGTAATCTCTTCATATGTTTTAGTCATTACGTCAACATCATTAGACTCAATAGCATCAAACAACTTGTCTTTTAAGTCGTCATTAAGGGTGATACCACCAACCTCAATATCTTGCGAACGCATACTATCTAATGGATTTAACCTTTGTCGAATATTATTCCACACAGCCAAACCAGTACCATAGTTAGATGCCATATTACGCATAATATTGTTTACTTGTTGTTTAAGATTTGCATTAAGAGTAATTTGTCCATTCTTATTTGCTTCAAGCACCCAACCAAAGAAGTAAGTTCTTAAAGCATTAAATCGAGCAAATTCGTCTTCAGTCAACTTAGTAGTATTATTAGCAAAGAATGCAATAGCTTCTTCAAGTTCTGTCGTGCTTGCTGACAATAAAGTATTAGCATTTTCTTTAAAGAACGTATTTGCATTAGCCACTGCATGCTCAATATTATTATCAAGCTCTTGTACTTCGCCCATACGTTTCTTATTCCAGCTAGTCTTTAATATCTCTTCAACAACACGGTTTGATGGAGAACTACTTGTAACATTAGTGCCCTCAATACGAACTACGTGCTCAACTTGTACCTTTTGACGTAAGGTTTTATTCTCTTTCAAAGTAGCCTCAGTTTTTTCACGATATGTTTTATATTCTTTTTGTAGTTTTGACAAACGTTCTTTACTTTTTTTAAGTGCAACTTTAGTAGCTTCTTCAGCTTTCACCCAATGTTTCACTTGGTCACGAGCGGCTTGTATTTTACTTTGTAAGTCGAGAATTTCTTGTTTACTTAGTTTATAATAATCTGAAACTAGCTTATAACCATTATTTGGGTCAAACCATTTCTTAATATTGTCAGGCAATCTATTATAGAACCTTTCAGTATCAGTAGCATCTTCGGTACTTTTAAGCCAACGAGTCATTGTACGACCAACGCCTCTAAACGTATCTTTAATATTTTTTATTGAACGTTCTTGTTCTTCATATGGTGTTCTTTGCATTGTAGCTGTAGCAGTAACAGCAGATAGACTTTTCTTTTGTTGACTATTCTGATTTAATACTTCTAGATATTTAGCATTAAGTTCAGTGTCGGACAATTTATCTAAATCATCAACCATGTCGTCGATTTTACGTCTCAAAGCAATTACTGCTTCTTTATCAGGTCGAATACCTTCAGTTGCCATTTTTTCTTGTAAACGTTTAATCAATACATCTGTATAATAAGCTTCAATAGTATTCATCTTCTCAACTTTATCAATACTATCTAGCGTTTTAGAAATGTCGTCATTTTTCTTAATAATTACGGTAGTGCTATAGTCATATTCAACTGTAGCAGTTTTTTGATTTTCTCGAGCTACTTGATGAGTATCATATATGTTAGCAACAGCTTTAGCCAAATTATTTATTTCACGCATACCAGCTAATGTGCCATCATACTTTTTAAAGAATGACTCATTGAGCTGATTTGTTTGTGGTATTGCTTCGATATATTTATTGTGTCCACCTCTATCAGTTCGTACTATATTTTCCGTAAATTTTTGAGCCCATTCGATTTTTTCAGGACTACTATTTGCAATAACTTCTTTATAAGTATCTGCCATTTGTTTAGGTGTTAAATATTTATCAGGTTCTTTAGTCAAATATGCAGCCATAGCAAATTCATGCAAGCTGTCTTCTAATTTAAGTAATGTTTTAACATCCAATTTGGCAAGTCGTTCATTATTAAACACATATTTAGCAATTGCCTTAAATGTATAATCATCCATATTTGCTGCAGTGTTAATATAGTCAAGAATATCACTATAAAGTAATTTTCCTGAAACTATTTTATTTTGCAATATAGTTGGTAATTTTGTAAAATCGTGAGTAGTTGCTTCAACAAATGCTGCGACACCTGGATGTAATCTAATAGTAACGCCTTTTTGAATATAGTATTTCAAGTTAGACTTGCGTGCTTCTTTATTAGTAATATATCTGTCCCGGTTATATTTATTTAATTCTTCTTGAGTCATTTTATTTCTACGACGAGAATTTTTATTTAGACTTAAATCACGATCCTCACTCCACATTTTTTGTTGACTAGCAGTTATCTTTTGACCAGCTTTGACTTGATTTAAAGCATCAATAGTATTTTGTACACTATTCTTAGTTGGGTGTAACAAATCATATAAGTCGACGTCATTATCAACAAGTGGACTATAGAAGTTACCACCTTGAGCTCGCTTCTCCTGTTTAGTAGTCAAAGTAGAGGCTATACTTGTATTGATTGGATGAGTAGTTTTATTATTATCAAATGACTCACGATAGCTCATAAATGTTCTAGCTTGTTTATCAGTTAAGTAATATTTGTTATCAACATTCTTGTCTAGATAGTCCATCATAGACGACTTTAATTGTTGTTTAGCTGGGAAAGTAAATGCTTTATTATTTAAAGTACTTACCATAATAGTTCTAACACGTTTTTGTGGTATACCATAATCACTACCTTTTATATCAGTATAACTATTAGTATAACCATATTTTTGTAGATTAGATAACCATTGTTTGAAGTCAGTCCTATTAACAGAGTTATGCACTTCAGGCACATTCTCCATTATAAGTACTTGAGGCAATGGTTTGTCAGCATCATACAACTCTTTTAATATTCTGTCGACTTCCCATAATAGACCACTACGTGTTTGAGTTTCGATTTGACTAGCATTTTCAATTGTTTCAAACAAAGATAACTGAGTACCAGTAGAAGTATCTTGACCGTGCATACCCGCTCGTTTACCAGCCCGAGATAAATCTTGACAAGGGAACGAATAGGTTAATACATAATCATGACTATCTGTGTCAGTGATTTCCAAACTCTCACCAGTCACTTTTTGAATATTGACTAAGTTATGAGTGGCCTGAATGTTATTGTAAATATCTTTTAACTCTTGTAGACTCTTAGTATTTAAAGACTCACGACCTGCCGGACTATTGTAGTTTAGACTTACACCAATATTTACTAAATAATCTAGTAGCTCAGATTTAGTCATATTAGCAGCATAGTCCTTAGTATCAGTTGAATGATGAGCATCTTTGTAAGCTTGAATAGATTTTACAGCCCATTCAGCAATTTTCCAACTTTCGTAATCTTTACCTAAATAGTCAAGAGCAAAGTTTTGTGCACCATAACCAGCAAAGAATTCTATTAAACGAACAGGTTTGGTTAAGTAGCCATCTGTATATAGTTTGTCGAATATATTTTTAAGTACGTCAACAATAATACTATCTCCGGCTAAATGATACAAACTTGCATCACTCTGATTGGCTGCAATTCGAGCAAAGTCCTCGGCCTTAACTCCCATTAGAGCAAACTCTTCTTTAGGAGTTAAACGTCTAATCTTCAATGCCTTTGCTAACTCTAGACCGTATTGCTCTTCTTCAGGTGTTAAATCAACATCTTCTGAAGTTGAATTCATAATTTGAACAATAGCATCTTCAGATAAATTATTAAATGCGTCTTGAGTCTTTTTGTTTGCACCAACTAATTGTCCTCTATCTTCTTGCTTAGTAGCAGTATACTCTTTATCTAAATTGTCTAAAGTCTCATCCTCACTGTATTTAGTTTCATTTGTTATCTTTGCTTTAGTTTTATCAAATATAACGACGTCTGTACTTGGTTTCATACTATTTTCTCTATTAGTCACATTACCTAAATATGGACCAATATCAAGAACATTCTTTATAACAAGGGAGTCATAGCCATGCTCTTGAGCATATACTGCAATTTGGTCAGACGTAATGTTACCCATAATACTAGAGAATGCTTGGCCTTTAGCATCGATGACTAATGGATTGCTTATAGATACTTTACTATCATAAACAGTTGCAGAAGCTCGTTTATTATTAGCATAAGACTCAGCAACATTCTTATTGTCAGTAAGCCATATAGCATTTGACACTATACGTTTCTTATTGCCTTTAGTATTATCAAATTCAGTGACTTTACTTACATTCATACCCTTATATAATGTAGCATTGTTCACTTGATTGATAGTAGCACGAGTTGCCTTCTTTACATTTTTATTAACTACTTCATCTAATGCTTTAGTGGTTCTCTCGTCTAATTGACTAGCAGCCTTAGTTTCAGTTTTAGCTTCAGTAGTAGCTTTTGTAGTTTGAGTATTTTCAGTAGTATTTGCTTGTTGCTGATTTTTAATCTCTTTACTCAGTTCTCGACGAGCCTTAGCTACATTTCGTCTAAATTGTTTTTGAGCATCAGACTGATTAGCTTTTAAGTTCCAACGCTCTTTACCATCTGGACTAACAAGAACTGTGCCGGCTTTATCGAATGTGAAACCGACGTCAAACATATGAGTGCCAAGTGTACTATTTGCTTGTAGTTCACCTGCCAACATAAAGTATATAGTATTATAAGTAGATATTTTATGATTTACCATATAATTATATGTGAGCGGGAACTTCTCAGCAATATAGTTGTCTAATGACTTAGCTGCCTCAGGTGTCATATATTTAAACATACCAGCATAACCGCCAGTAGCAGATTGACCAGTGACATCTAATGCATATTGAGTAACATGAGTTAATTCATGCATAAATGTATTAACGTCTGCACCAGCACTGAAACTAATATGGTCATCACCATAGACAAATGCACCTTTAGCACCATTAAGTGTGTCACTTCTAACAAGTTTCATATTCTTGATAGTACTATTCTTTAAGTCGACTTTAACTACGTCAGCAACAGTTTTAATTACACCTTTACGTAAATCGTCTCTAAAGGCTTTAGTGCCTTCTTTGCCAAGATACTTATCTTTAACAAATTTGTCTTTTTCCATTATCTCGAGAATTGAGCCATCCATACCAACAGTTAATGTTCCGCCTGAGATATTAAACAATGCATCTCTTATGCAAGCCAATCTGGAGGCCCTATCACTCATATCATATTGAGCTTGAATGAAATTACGTCCTTCTTGAGTAATCTTAGAAGCATCATAATTACCTGAAATAAGTTCAGCCCAAGTTAGACCAAAGAACTTCTCGACATTTTGTAAATGTTCACGCTCAATAATACCGTCTGGAGAAGTTGGCAAATAAACAAGTTTATCTTTTGTTGCATTAGGACTAGTGCTATTTCTACTTAAAACTGTTAACATTGTATATGCGTCAACTCTATCATTAACATTAGTACTTCTTGCTTTTTGTTTTAACTCTGTTATCTCTTCAGCACTTAATGAACTCGAAAACTTTTGAAGATAGGTATCAAACCTTGTCGTCCTCTCAGAGTCAGGAGCTTGAGTCTTCGTATCTTTAATACCTTCATCGACAAATTCACTAAAGATTGTATTTTGATGGTTTTTAATTACTTCTTTTAATTCAGGTGACAATATATCATTTGTTATTTCACCTAAGTCAATACGAGCATATTTAGTACAATAAGTAACTAAACCGGTTTGCATTGTCTTTTGAATTTTCTGCATTAAAACATTATAAGCGTCATTTGCTAACTTGCCGTTTTTTAATAACGGAGATGCTTTAGCTTGAACAACTTTATTTATTGTTGCTAATACTTGTAAGGCCTCGACGTTATATTTATGTCCTTCTTCACTTGCTAATAATATTCTAGTATAGAATGCCTTATCAAACAATAATGCTTGAACGGCTTGCTCTGTAGTGCATGTAGTACCAGTAGCTTTTTCATATTGTCTAACAATCATTTTACGTTGAGCAGGACTTAAAGCACTAATGACGGCCTGTTGAACTTGGTCGAATGCAACACCTTGAATAATGGTTGCAAGGTCACCTGTCTCTAACAATTTATTAGGTACAACAACAATGTCTTCAGATTTAGTAATAATATTACCATTAGTACCAATAATTGCCTCAGCACCTAATTTCTCAAGTGCTGCTTTAAAGTTTTCAACATTGTTTGATTTTAATGGCACGTCTGGGTCATTGCCGTCAATCTTATTAGTGATTATATTGTTGACTTCAGTCACACCTTTCTTTTTAAACTTATCTGCCAGTTTGGCAAATGTTTCTTTAATCTTGGTTTTTAATGGTTTAGGCACATATTTACGCTCAACTTCAGCATAATGTGTTAAGAATGAGTCATATAATTTTGTAGCATATTGTTCGTTACTTAAATTTGCTTTTTCAAGCAACTCAGTTTTCTTTTCTCCAGCAGCATAGATATCAAGTATTTGATTTACTTTAAGTGCATCAGATTGTCCAAAGCTTTTTAAAACGGAACCAATAGTATTGATAGCAGCACTCATTTTCATAGCCACATCAGCTTTAGCCTCTGTAGTTGCTTTACTATCATTTAATATGTTGTTCCAGTCATTCATAGTTTCTAGAGCAGCATTAAAGTTTAATGTCTGGAAGAAACCCATAGCTTGAACATTGCCGTCTATATCTGTTTGAACTGCGCGGTTTTTAGGTAGAATATATTTAACACCTTGTAAACTACTAATGACGCCCTCAGTTAAGGCACCAACAACAAATGACTCTAATAAGTTCATAGGGTTGATAGTCTCAAGAGCTCTACTAGAATATAGGTCAGCTATTTTGCTATTTGTTGTGCCATAGATAGCATCAACAAAAGAGTCAGACATATCTTGTAAAACTTCTTCAAGACCTTCTTTAGCCATACTACGGCCGGCTCGTAATGCAGTAACGCCAATAGCGCCTAGTTTACCACCCATACCTCCAACAAGATTGCCAAATTTACCAGCGCCACGACCGATACCTATTGCTTGGTCTAGTCCACTAAAACCTAAGATTTTACCTAAAGCAACTTCAACCGCCCATTGTAAGCCGGCCTTAATTAAGCCGTTTGAAACTACTTCACCAGCATTAAGGTCTTTATAACTTATACCTTCATTTGCCGCAGCACTCACAGTATCACTAATATTACCTGAAAAGATACCACTATAAAATACTGAAGTACCTACTTTACCAGCAATTGCTGCACCACCTGGTATTGCACTGACTCCAGCACTAATTACCATTGATGGCAACATATAGCCAATTGAAGAGAATGCTCCAGACCACCATTTGCCCCAAGTTCTATAACTTGCTCCAACGCCTTGACTTCTGTCGGTACCAAAAATCATGCCTTCCCAACTTGCTGGACGATAACCAGCATCATATGCATCAACCATATTAACCATATCAGTAGATTCATACGCTACTTTATAAGCCATATCATTAAACAAATCACCTGCTTGTTCAAAGAACCCAGTCGACTCATCACTAAATGCCCATAAGAACCTGTCATTCCAGGTAGCATCATCACTAAAGTTGAAGAAACAATTTAAAATACCTTCGCCTAAATTAACAACATCGCCAAAAAAGTTAACGACGCCACCAACAAAGCTTAGAAGTCCAGAACCTATTGTCGCACCAACTTTTTGGAACCAGTTCATATTTTCTTTTTCAGCTTCAGCGATTTGAACGTCATACCTCTCAAAAATTGAGTCAAGAACCTTTTCAGCCCATTCTTTATCAGTATACGAGCCGAAGTTATAACCAGATGCTTCATCGACTCGCTCTTTCTTTTCGGGGTCATCAAACAATGGTAAAGTCATAGCAAGCATATAGGTATTATAGTCTTCATAACCTTTATCAGCATAATCTTTAACTTTGTCAAGATAATTGCTATTTAAATTTGACAAATGATTTACTTTATCTTCAAGCTCTTTTTTCTTTTTGTTATCTTTTTCTTCATCACCAGTTTGTGTGAAACTTTCTAACTCTTTTTTAGCTGCTTGTAAATTACTGTCTAAGTTCTCCCAGCTTAATAAAGATGCTAAAAGCTGGTCAGTCTCACCTCGTCTAGCAGCCTCGGACCAATAGTCATCTCTAAGATATTGATTATTGGTGCTTCTTAATTTTTGATAATAGTAGGTTGATGGGTCGTTATACATTAGGTAGTCTAAAGTACTACCTAATTGACCCGAACCCCTATACAAATCGGACCTATCACTTCCGACTTTATTTCTTACTTCCATTTTACCTCCTAGTGTGTTCTACACATCACTTAAATTTTATAATCAATTTCATAATATTCAACATGGCCGTGTTTAGCTAATCGTGCTCCTTTGCTTCGTTTATCGGTAATGATGTAATACTTACCTTTATATTTTATTATATCACCAACGTGCCATTCTCCACTGTCTAATTTCTTTTCAGCATTTAAAGCAGAACCTAAATCATAACTTAAGTCAGAGTCAAAAGCAACTTTACGTTTGATTTGATAAGTGCCACTATCAGTTTGTATGCTATAATTTGCATCATTACCACTACCTTCATAACCACTACCATTTGTTCTAATTTTCTTCCAATTACTAGTAGAAGTTATTTGTCCATTATAACTAGATGAAGCTACCCTATCTCGAAGTTCTTGTTGACGTCTTTCTTCAGCTAAACGCGCTTCTTCAAGTTGTCGTTGTCTTTCAGCTTCTTGACGAGCTTCTTCCTCTTTTATTGCTTGATACTGATTAGCTTCAGTTTGATTTGCCTTTTTAGCGAGGGCGTTTTTAAAGTCATCATACCCACCTTGGAACATAGCCCAATTAAACCAATCTTGGTCAGCTTGACTACCTTTAGAGCCTGGACCATATTGTGAATTCAACCATTCAGTAAATGTCAAACCTCTATTCTCATTCTCATCTACGTAACCTTCAGGTTGTGCTTCCATTAAGAAGTTATATAAATCATCTACTGTCATTTTCTTTTGGTCTTCAGACAAATAAGATTGACCTTCAGATATTACTGCATTTTGGTTATTAGGGTTTGGGGTGAGTTTTGCTAAATAATCTTTGTATGCACCAAAGCTTGTAACAAATCTATCAAGATTAGCAGTATCTGTAGCAAATTGTTGTTGAAGAGCTGCTTGCGCTTGTTGTCCCTGTTGTTGAATTTGTAATTGAGCTTGTTCTAATGATTGATTAGAACTAATTATATTATTTTGAAACTGGTTTTTAGCCATTTCTAAATACGCTTCTTTATAACCTTGGCCCATTGCTGAATTGCCAATTGATTGTTGACTGGCAAGATAACTTGCGTAAGCATCATTGATAGTCTGTTCATAATTGCTACTTAATTGTGTTAAAGCGGCTTGAGTTTGCTTGCCAATTTCAATCGATTGATTTTCATAGTATCTTGCTCCTTGTTCATCAGCTTTATTGCTTACATACGAACTGCTATATGAGCCAGGTACATAAAACCCTTCCATTATCTCACCTCCTCTCCGAGCTCATATTTAACACTTATACCATTGAGCTCGAGCTTAGTTGGTATAGCAGTTTCTGTATCATTAGCTAATGCCCATTGTACTTCATTTATCTTCCAGTAATTAAAGCGTTTCACGAAGGTTCGTAAATTGTCTATGGTAAATGCAATTGTCTCAGGGTCACGTAAAGTTATTTTCTTACGATATAGTTTAATCTGTGCTTGAATAGTTTTCTCTTTATTTGTTTCAGTAGCATCATAGAATTGAAATACTAATTGCTTTAAGTTCTTATAATAATTAGATGCCTTCATGTGTAATGGCTCCGACATAACAAACCAATTTATTGGTAAGTTTTCACCACTTTCACTAAAGTCCATATAACGAGCTTCAGTGTCTTTAAATGTTAGTTTGTCTTGATCGATCATACTCAATTGTACTTGGTCAGTAAATATATCTAATGTTTTAGTTGGTAGAGTCCATCTCCACCAAGTGCCTTTAGACAAATCATAAATAAGCATTGTGCCAGTGCCATTGACTAAAATAAGTTTAGTTCTATGCTGAATAATTTTAATAACTTCACTATTATCATAGAATTCGGTCCATAAATTTTTAATCTTGTCGCTGAGATAACTTAACACTTGATCACTTGTTGCCATAAAGGCTTGATAGTTCATTGCAGCGAGTCCTCTTCGTGTAGGGAAAATAGTATTGGCACCTTCTAAGGTATTTATAATACTATCACCTGTACGCACACCTGTACTTAATTTAGTAGTATAATAATCATACCTATACCCACCGGGCATATTTTCATCAGTTACTTTTTGACAAATAACAATTTTATTTTCAAAGAATATTGCTAACTCAGTAGTTGATATATTTATCATACCAGTAATTCTATCTGTAAAAGTTTGATTATTTATTTCAGGCACATTAAGATATGTTTTGCCATCGACAGTAGAATTCTGGGTAATATTAAGCTGATTACCAAATGCTAAATAAAACTCAGTATCACTATATGTCACATCTGGCAATTGAGTATAAGGTGTCTCATCTTTAAACGTGTAAGTTAATGTAGCTAAATCATTATTACCTAAATTATTAGTGATAATACTATAGTCGTCCGTAATAAAATAGTAATAATCACCATCCGCAATAATTTGGTGATGATAAGTGCCAATGGTTGTATTTAAAGACTCATTATATATTTCAGGTACCCAGTACCAATCGCCCGAACTATGATTGCGAGGTAGAATTGCCAATCGTGATGCGGCGATATTCGAACTTAAACTATTATATGATCCTGCTCTAACTTGAATATATGCATTTGATGTACGTACCGGTATATATGAGTCATAAGTACCTATCGCTTTACTAGCGAAATCAAATCTTGCTATTGGTAAACTTTGACGACTCATACCATTATATGATAAAGGTATAGATCGTTTACCATCATTAACTGAAGTAGTATATATACCTACTTGACGCACCTCAGCAAACCAAGACCAATATCTGCCATTGTCTTTTGAATTCCAAGGTAAATTCAAAGCATCAGTATTAACATCTATATCACTTTGAGACCCAGTTATAATTGACATATTTAAAACATAGTCTACAGATTTAAAATTAGGTAGCTTAGTTGTAATAGCCGAGTCTAATTCTGTAACATATTTAAGTTCATGAATACCACCAATATTTAGGTTTGAGTTATCATACAACGACAATATTCTATCACTTTGTAATGGGTTATTACCGCCTAAGACTACGATTACTGTTGAGTATTTTTCAGTAGCTAAATTAGTATCACGATTACTATCAGCCAATATGACAATTGCACATGCTTCTTCACCTTGCCAACCTTTAGTCATACACATTTTTATGCGTTCTGCTCCATCTTTAGCTAAGTCTCGAATTCCTAAACATAAACTATCAAATGATGCATAAGTTGGATCAGTGTCTTCCATTCTATAATTAGCTCCATCAATATAACCAATTTTCTTACCAGCATCGGTATATTTTTGTCCTGTACCAAATAGTCCTGGACCTTTAAAATATAAACGACGACTAAATGTAAAACTTCCAGGTGTTGTAACTATACGTCCAACAAATAAAGCAAATTTATCACTAGTTAATGCTGTAAATTGTATTAAATCAGCACCCCACGGCATTCCTTCAAGGGCTTCTTTTTCGCTCCAAGTATAATCTCCAACATTACAGTGATATACGCCTGCACTAGTCACAACAAATACATAATTACCATCTTCACTTAATTGCCCACCAATAAATATATATTGTTCTTCTGGTCCAAATGGATAATATACTCTATCGTAATGATTTCCTCCATCAACTGAAATTTCAAAGTACTCATAACCACCTGACGCCACTCTAACAATAACTCCTTTTTTAATAGAATACCTATATGATTGGTTATCGGTAGGTCCAGGAAGTACTTTTACAACTTGAGTCGCTAAATCATTTATACCAATCTCACCATTTCTCTTGGCTTTATCTTCTTCGTGATAACCAACTTTGTCGTAAGTATAACTTAAGTTACCATTAGGACTTGTTATCTCAACACCAACTACTTTGTTACGGTATGGAGTAGCTATTTGGCTATCTTTAGAATAAATATATTGTTCTTTATATGAGTTAGTTAATTGATTTTTCTCGTAAGTTGTAACAGTAGAACCAATCACCCGTTTAACTATAGGGGTATCTGCATAATCGCTTAATGGACACCAACCTTTAGTATCATTTATATCAAGTATAACTGCTCCCATATTACTAAAAACAATTATATAATTTTGATATACATAAGTTTTATATTTAATAACCTCGAGTGGTATATCAGTCTTCCAGTAAATCTCATCAGCTATTGCAATAGTCATAAATCCAGAAATTAAATTCACATTTACTATAGCAACTTTTGCATTAGGGTTTTCACATTTACCCCAAAAATTTAATTGTCGCACTGAATTAGTTCTGTATGCATTTCCGGTATTACCAGTAACACTGACATCAGGACATAATGGAGAGGTAACCGCTTTAGTAGTTTGCCAACCTTGTGTTTTTAATTTAAAGCCGCACACAAAATCGTCATCATCACTAACTGTTTTCCAACACTTGTGTTGATCAGCTGCAAAATAACCATTAAATTCTTCCCAATCAGTTGCTTTATAAGTATAATCTTCATGATTACCATCAGCTCTAAACTCAAATTCAATGTAATTCACCGGTACTAAGTTTAAATTTGCAAAATCTTCAGAATTAATATCAGCTCCATATAAATTATTACTACCATCTTCATAATAATTGTTATAAGTCGAAATTCTTTGGTGATAAGTAGTGTAAAGCTTTTTAGAATACATTTGACCATTTTTGTAATATGTTAAATTAACAATTTTAAACTTAAAATGACTCGGAGTAGGCTGACTATATCTTGTATCATAATGCTCAATAAATTGTTCACTAACATATAGTGTACCGTCTCCTACTTTTTTCATATCAACAATATGAAAACCTTCAGGCACTACACCCTCTGGAAAGTCATTATTGCGCTGTAGTGTCGGACGACTAACTAACCGTTCGTCGTCATCTACATAAACATTATTTGCGTCTCTAAGTGCTTCTTGGTCAGTTGTGTAAATATTCTCGTCTTCTTGAATACCTTTAAACTCCATTTGATTAAAATACTTATTAGTATTTGTTATATCATCGGTTTGAATATCAGTAGTAGTTCTTTTCACTGTTTTCATAATAACCTCCTACCAATCAGCTTTAATCTCATTTAGAGTCAAGAAGTCAGTTGCAGTACACCTAGACAATGCAATTTCAAATTCTTGACGCATAAGTTGTGCTTTTTGCGTATTATCAATTTGTAAACAAATAGCCGCAATATATAGTGGTATTGTTAACAAAATATCACTAGGCATATCAAGTTCTTCTTCGTCTGCAACACCTGAGTCAAATCGGTGCCACATAAACTTAGCAGGTATTAGATACCTTCCAGGTTTATAGAATTTTAAAGTGTTCTTGCTTAGATATGAGAAATCTAAGTCAACAACAGCTCCTTCTCTTATAACACCTTGAGTAATTTTATAACCAAATGCTTCAGCCTCCAATTGCTCTTCAACAGTTGGTTTACGCCAAGTGAGTTTATAACATTGTTTATCTGCAAAAGCGATAAATGTGTCGGTCATTACTACCTTTTCGAACATTTCATAAATGTTCTTTTTATGATAGTAATCTTCAGTTTGCTCTCTAGTAGCAAATTTAAAAGGTGCTGGACCTTTTTCGTCTACGTCCCATTCTATCTGCTCTTTAGTTGCGGGTAAAAAATTTGCACCGTCGACTACAATCAGCGGTGCAAATTTTTCCACAACTGTTATGTCGAGATATTGGTACATAGGCTTACTAGCACATATAGCTTGCATGGCCTCATTGGCATAGATATGAAATCTAGACAATAAACCCATAGCTTGTGCTTCAGTTTCGTCTATATCGAGATGAGCCATAGTGGCTTCTCGAATATAACCATAAGTAAACATAACAACCTCCTATTGAGCAAGCATTTAAGGTCTGGAGGTGACCTTAAAGCGCTCGTAATTTAATACTGCTTATTCAGTAGTTTTAGTTGTAACTTCACCAACAACTGTAACAGCTTTTGGGAATACAACTGGTTTGATTTCTGTAAATGTAGCTGGGTCGTCCCAAGCATTACCAGAACCGGTAGGTTTGCCAATGTAAACATAAGCAACACCTCTCCAGGTAGGACAGAAGAAATCGAATGCTTGTTTAGCAAGATATTTGATACCTTCTGGCTCGTCAGTCTTAACGGCTTTCATGCTGAAACCAACACGTTCAACCATCATAGGACCTTTATTTGCTTTATTGTATTCATCATCCAATATTAAGAAACCTTTTGCATAACCAGCAGTTGCATCAGTAGCAAACTGAGGAATAGGTTGGTCAATATTACCATCAAGGTATGGAGTGAAATAGGTATTAAATGCAGATTTAACTGGATTCAATACAGAATTTTGAGAGTTAGCATGAAGATTTGGTTCGCAACAGAATACATCACTGTTAATTACAGAATTAAGAGCAGCATTCAAGTGTGCATCTTCAGTAGCAACAATTTTCTTACGACCAGTTACACCAGCACGTTTACCATTGTCGTCTAACAATTTAGCCATATTGGTTTTAATTTGATATAGGCCATCCGCTAATTTAGCATAAGCAAGTGGATCACTACCATCAAGTTTAATATCAATAAAGTATTTGTTAGATTGTTGTAAAGATTTGAATTCAGCATCAGTCATGCCTTCAGTTTTAACAACATTGTGTTTGTTTGTGAAAACTGGATTCTTGGTTGGGGTCATTGGGTCGCCATCAGTAGTATCGGCAGAGTCGATTTTTAAGTAAGTTTTAGAAACTTTATCGTATACCTTATTACCGAAGAACGCGGTAAGTGCAAACATACCAAATTCAACGATTTGACGTTGCCAAGCGATTTGATAGTTAGACAAAGTGTCTTTAATACCGCTATAGTCAGCTTCTAGTAAAGTTTGCCAAGTAAATACAACTTTACCATTGAATGGCTTATACGAAATTGTCGTCCTGAAACCATCCCCACTAGAAAAGCCCGGATATGCGGCATAATCAACTGTTCTTTCAAATGCTTGTTTGAAGCCCGTGCTAGAGCCAAAAGATTTTTGAAACTGATTCAATGAAACAGTTTGATAGATTTGTGTTAATGGGTTAGATTTTTGAAATTCTTCTTGACGTTTAGCATATAATTCGTCCAAGGCGTTCATTAACACATTAAATGTTTGAGGCAATTTCAAAGCCTCGTCAATATTGAAAAATTTCATGGCTTATTACCTCCTACTCGCCTGTGTACGGGTCAGTCCCGCCTAGATTGATAACTTTTAAGTCATCTTTGTTTATAATTGCATATACTGCTACTGTTTTCTTGTCAGTTGCATCAGTGGTGTTTTTAACAACAAGATTTGGTAGAGTAGTATATTGTTCAGGGTAATTGTAATCACTTGGTACATCCCTGATAGTATCATCGCTTTGAGCAATGATGTGAGTTGCAGCAGCAACTTGAGTAGCTTCATCAGAACCTGTGACAGCTGTAACGGTGTAATCACCATTAGCAGAGTCAGCGGTGACTTTAACTAAACGACCTACTGCAATACCTTCGGCACCATCTCTAAGACCTTTATCTTTACCACCAGTTACGTTGGCATTGATACGAATTTCTCTTTGAAGGTACCCAGTTTTAAATTCGGCTATATAGCCTGCTTTAGCTGCGTTCATGTGTCCTCCTATAACAACTATTTTTGATTTTTACAGTTTCCCACTAAGGTAGGGTTCTCCTAGACACTTATTCAATGTCCACCGTCTTTTTCGATAATTCGTCATCAGTAATGTCCGGCATTACCGACCTCCAAATTGCCTTTTCTTCTTCATTTAGTAATCTACTCTTTGTGTGAGTATTACTGTTGCTTCCAGCACTTGCTAAATGAGCTAGTGACGAAGTATTTTTTGCGGCAGCATTATTTTTAAGAATAATTGCTTCACCTTGCGTAGCTAAGTATGCTTGTTTTAGATTTCCCGTTTTTGCCCACAAATCTAAAGTATCTTTCGGTAATTGCTCGATACTTGTAAAATTTGTGCCAGTTAATGTGTTAATCTCTTTAAGTTGACTATTAACAAATGTTGCTTTATCTTTGGCTTCAATCTCTTCTAGTTTTTTCATACGTGGGTCATCCGCTAATCTTTGTGCAACAAGTTTCTCTACAACTTCCTTAATATCGTCTTCATCTAAACCAGCATCTTCTAGAAGTTTCTTTTCTTTGGCTTTACGCATATCAGCGTAATTTTCATAACCTAACTCTCTCGCTATTTTCTCTTGAGTTTCGCTCTCAGTTTTGCGACGAACTTCATTGATACGTTCACTAACTGCTTTAGTTTGTTCGGTTGGTTCATTCGCTTTAGTTTCAGGAGTATTATGATTTTCGACAGTTTCTAATACTTCTGGCTCTTCAGCAACCGGGTCTTTGAACAAGTCATCTATGTTTATGTTCAAAGTTTCTTCATTATCTTGAATTTCCATTACTATGTCTCCTTATTTTAAGACCGATGGTGAACTCGGTCTGATTTAGCACCAGTTAAGCCATCAATTGTCCGATAATCAATCAATAACTTATATTATATAATATGCATGAATTTAGAAAAATATACACTATTTAGGTATTTTTTGTTTGAAAATTTCTTCAACCTTTTCAGCTGGAGTTTCAGGCTCTTTTACAGGTTCAGCGGGTTTCTCTTCTTCAGGTTTAACTTCTTTATATGGCTCAAGTAGTGGTTTCTTGCCGGCCCAACGCTCAAGGTCAGATGCAGCATCTTCGACTACAGATAATTTTAATCGAGCGCCTTTGACACCATTTATTGCTCCAGTCAGTACCGACGAGACGACAGTAAATATTGCAAATATCAACCTTAAGATTGCAGTCCAATATTCACCCTGTATCATTGTAGGTATGATTGTAGCAACAATCGTCACACTTAACAACAAACTAATAAATTTTGTAATTGCATGTGAAGTAAAGAATTGTTTATCAGCTTTTAAATTTCTTTTGTTGAAATTTGACTCTTGATATGACAACAATGACATAAGCTCCATTGCTGTAGTATAACCTGACTTAGGGTATACGTGGTGCTTAATGCGCCACATAATTATCTTGTGATAAAAACCTTTATAGCGTAAATCTTTAATACCCTTTACATGGACGATAATGGGTTGTCCATTATCGTCTAGTTTAGGGTTACCATTTTCGTCAACTTCAACTTTGTCACAACTTTCGATTGGTACACCAGTGGTTTTCTCAACCCAACGTAACCAACGAGCTGTATACTCTTCGTTGAACTTATCAATGGCTAATTGTAAATCAGTATCATTCCAGTCCTTGACTGCTACATAGTATCGGCTATGTATAGAATACTGTTTTGTTTCTTGCTTGTCTACGTCTTCTTGCATTATTTCTTCATAATGCTTTTTGTAAAACATTGACCAACAGTTCCAAGCTAATAAAACCGTGGCAATTGTGAATAAAGTTAATATTCTCCAATCAGGCTCAATACCTAAAGTCTCAATAAATGATAAGTAAACTAGAATTAAGATTGAGAAGCTGAGGATGATATAAGCACTATAAGTAATTATCTTACTTAAAATACTATTAACACTAAACAACCTTTTAAAATCTTTAGGTTCAAGATTATCATTGTTTTGGCGTTTCATCTTTTACCTCCTCGTCTTGCTCCTGACCTCTTAGTTTAACTATCAATATGAACTTAAGTACATAAGCCATAATGTAAAGTAAAGTTATCAGTATACCAACACCTTTAATCTGAATTGCTGCCGACTCAACGCCCCAAGCACAAACAAATATTAAAAGTCCAATCAATGCAACGTGAATAGCATTTATAATACTTAGCCACATTTCATTATTAAACCATAACCATTTTGCTTTTTCTGGATTGCCGACTTCAATTTCATAGTCATGTTCTAATGCTGCTTTACGAGCTTGCATTTTCTCTTCCAAATTTGCTATTAAGAATTTTCTAGCAAAAATCCATAGAATCACTGCAGCACAAATCATAACAAATGTAAACTTGAATAATGTGCTATCACTCTTAAAGCCTTGTATTAGAATAGCAACTAAAGGTACAATAACTGTCAAACAATAAAATACAATATGAAACCAGAGTGGGTATTTTAATTTTTTAATGTTTGGCTTTTTCATACGCCCTCCTATTTTGTAATTTTAATATTTGTCGTTAAGGTATTAACATTACTATTTGTTGCAGTAGTTGTCTTAGTTGCAGTGGCTATGTCAGATATGTCAATTATACCATCACGCTCAGTAATCAAGCGAAGTAATTCTTCAATGTCCTTCTTCTCAGCTTCAGTTAATTTATTTGAAGCAGCTGTATAATTTAATATCTTCAAAATAGCAGCCATCATTTTGGTTCTTAAAGCTTCTTGTTCATTTAAGATACCTAAGAACTCATTTCTCCAGTCAGTCAAAATTTGATTGACTTGACCTGCAACAGATATTTTCCATTCAGTAGGAATGTGTGCTGTCTTAAAGGCCTCTACTATGCCTTCTCGAGTAATCTTAATTTCTTCATCGGTGCGAGCAATGTTCGCATCAACTTTCTTACCAATTTTGAAAACTTTCAAAATTGAATAAATGCCACCTAAACCAGCGCCAAATGCGCCTAGACCTGATAAGATTGTAGGTCCATAAGTTATTAAGAAATCTAACATTATAAGTTCGCTCCTTCTTTTAAAATTTTAATTTCAGTTGCTTGCAATTCAATTGTTCGCTTAAGGTCTTTAATCTCTGCTTCCAACTTGTCAGTCAAAGATTTGACCATACGATTCAACTGTTCTGTAATAAGTCTAATGACTTGTTCTTCAGTCATAGGTTTCATAATTGCCTCCTATACTTTTGATAGTATATACACCCAACCTTTAGGGGTACATATAATTTTAGCGTCTGTTTGCACACCATCTTTAGTGGCAATATATTGGATGATAAACTCATCTCCAATTCGACTGATTGGACACACAGTTCTACTACTACCTGTCTTCCATACTCTAATGACTGAACTGTCCTCTAGCACTCCAACAAGTACATCTCTTTTAGTGCCAACAGCAATAAAATCATTCAACTCTTGACGAGTACGAACAATTTTGTCTAAGTTCTGCCAATCAACAGGTAATGGAGTAAAGTTGTGTAATGCTTCTGAGTAATACATCCATTCCTTCTTAGGTACAACATACGCTATATCTAAGTCGTCAAATTCTACTCTGTCAACTGCAGTTTCGTCAAATACTAGCCATTTAGCATAACCACGCAACTCTCGAGTAGATAATTGTGCTGAAGCTATCTCGTTAATAGCACCAACAATTGTTTTGTCATTAGTTGTTAACTCTGACACTGCACCGACATTGTGTGCTAAATATCTATAGTTAAGTACTTCTTGGTAAAGACCTGATATGTTAAGTTCTTCATCTTCGTAAACAATAGAATAATTCTTTTGACTTAAATAACATTTGCCGTTACCAAGTATCAGCAAGCTACAGGGCTTGGCTGGATCGTCAAGCCCTATTCTTACTAATAGATATTCAGCGGTCCTATGACCATCAGCATGCTCAAGTGTAACAACTAATTCGTCATCTTTATAGGTTTTAATAACCGCTTTCATAGTTCCTCCTTACAGTTCATTATTTAAACTATAAACTGCACCTTCAATTAAAGCTTGTAGGTACTCGTTGTCTGTTAGTCCTGAGAAGTGAGCTAGCACTTGTTGAACAACATATTTGTACTTTTCAGTACCGGTTTGTACTCCATCAACATTAGGAAATAATTGTTCAGCTGCTTTAACGGCTTCTTTGATAAAATCATAAAGGCGAGTTTCTTTGAGTTTAGCACAAATCTTTTTAGCAACTATACCAAT